>JBIIDF010000121.1:0-7995 GCA_044238535.1 Vicinamibacterales bacterium | reverse complement strand
CTCGCTCACGCTCGCGCTTGCCTCGGCCCATTGGTCCTCGTACGGCCATGTTGCTCCTCAGTCAGGGCGCGCCTTCAGGCGCGCGTGGTTACCAGCGGGGTTCGCGACGGCGATTGTTGCCGCCACCACCACCGTAACCACCACCACCGAAGCCACCGCCGCCACCGCGACGGTCGCCACCGTCGCCGCCGAAACCACCCGCACGGGGCACCTTCGGACGCGCTTCGTTGATCGCCAGCGTGCGGCCACCCAGCTGGGTGTTGTTCAGCTGATCAACCGCCTTCTGCGCACCTTCATCCGTGGACATCTCGACGAACGCGAAGCCACGCGCCCGACCGGTCATCTGGTCGCGCATCACAGTTACCGTCTCGACTGCATCGACCTGGCTGAACAGATCGTGCAACTCATCTTCTGTCGTCTGAAACGGCAGATTCCCTACAAACAGCTTGCGTCCCATCGTTACTCCCACTATCGGTGTGCACCGGCGTCCAAAGAAAAAAAGGAGCCCAGAGATGAGGGCCCCTTTTTCCGGTGTCTCAACTACCAGTCGGAGCTTAACACATTTAACAGTCCGAATAGCAAGGAGAAACTGACGGGCCGCCCTATTATCGTGTGATGCGTGCCGCTGTCGCCCTGCTGCTGCTGCTCGCGGCTCTTCCCGCACACGCGTGGACCGCGCGCCTCATCACCTCGACGGGTCTCCCCCTGTCCGGAGCCGTCGTCAGCATTCTCGGTCAGACCGGAGAAGCGATCACCGACAGCGACGGCCGATTCACCTGGAAGCCCGATCCGAGCCCGCCCTTCGAAATTCTCGTCGTACTCCGCGACGGCACCTACACGAAGCCCCTCGTCATCGATCGTGTGCTGTCCGGCATGCAGACGCTGACGGTCAGCCCGCTGCTGAGCGAAGCCGTCGTGGTGTCCGGGGCAGCCCCCGGCATCGAGTCGACGCCAGGAGCCGCTGCCACGACCATCGCGGGGCGCGACGTTCAGGTGCGCCAACCCACCAACCTCATGCAGGCGCTGGACAGTGTGGCCGGTGTCAATCAGGTGTCGGAAGGGCAGGCGGCGGTGCCCGCCGTGCGCGGTCTGGCGCGCGGACGCACGCTCATCCTCATCGACGGAGCGCGCGTCACGTCGGAACGCCGCGTCGGCCCGAGTGCGATGGCCCTCGACCCCAGCGTCATAGATGCCGTCGATGTCGCACGCGGACCCGGGTCGGTCGCCTACGGGTCTGACGCCTTCGGCGGCGTCATTGCCATACGCACGCGGCGGGTCGCCGAAGCCGCTCCGTGGCAGGGCCAGATCTCCGGCCTGCTGGGGGCCGGTGTGCCCGAGCAGCGTGGGTCGGCGCTGGTCGCCCGCGGACTTCCGCACGGAAGCGTGCTCGTCAATGTGCATGCACGCCAGGCGGACGACTGGGTGAGTCCCGCCGGTCCGGTCTTCAACTCCGGCTTCCGCGATCGTGGCGTGCTGGCCCGAGTGGATCAACGCGTCGCCGGCAACCTGCTGACCATCGGGTGGCAGAGCGATCTCGGACGCGACATCGAGCGCCCCCGCAACAACTCGCGCCTCGTGCGCTTCTACTACCCGTGGGACGATTCACACCGGCTGACGACCAGCTATCAACTGGCGCGCCTGCCCGGATTCACACGCGGCCAGGTCAACGCCTTCTGGGGACACGCACGACAGCGCACCGACCAGGATCGGTTCGCCACAGTCACCACAGGTCGAACGATTGAGCGCGCGGACATCTCGGCCACGGACTATGCCGTGCGCGCCTTCGGTGAACGTCTGCTGGGTGCGGCGCGGCTGGAAGCCGGCATCGACGTCAACGGACGTCACGGTCTCCACGCCGTGGATGACCTGCTGACCTACGGGCTCGACGGTACCCTGCTCTCGACGCGCGCGAACGTGTCCGTGGGCTCGGCCCGTCGCACGGATACCGGTCTGTATGCCTCTGTTGAATCGGCGGTCGCGTCAGGGCTGTCGGTGGGCGCGGGCATCAGGGCCGATGTCGTGACCAACGCCAATCGCGACGGGTACTTCGGCAGCCTCACGCGCCGCACGACCGGCCAATCGGGATACATCGCGCTGACGGCACGCGTGCACCCGGGCCTCACCACCACGCTGCAGTTCGCCCGGGGGTTCAGAGATCCGATGCTGTCCGATCGGTTCTACCGTGGACCCACGGGGCGGGGATTCATCACCGGAAATCCTGACCTCTCACCCGAGTCGAGCCTGCAGGCCGACTGGACAGTGCGCTACACCACCCGACGCTGGCGGGCGCTCGTGGCCGCCTACGACTATGCCATCGACGATCTCGTCGAGCGATATCAGACGACGATCGACACCTTCTTCTTCCGGAATCGCGGCCGCGCCCGCATCCGAGGCCTCGAGTTCGAGTCGCACGTGCAGCTGGGACGAGGCGTCAGTCTCGACCTGACGTCGCAACTCGCGCGTGGACGCGCCGGCGAGACACAGGCACCCCTCGACGACATCAGCCCGTTCACGATGACGGCCGTCGTCCGCAAGGCCTTTGGCGCACGCGGCTACGCGCAGGTGCGCACCGCAATGTTTGCCGACGACACACGGCCGGGCCCCACTGAGCGTGTGGTGCCGGGCTACACGCTCGTCGATCTTCACAGCGGCTTTTCGCCCTGGCGACTGGTAGAAGTCAGGCTTCAGATCCGAAACCTGTTCGACCGCGAGTCCCTGGCCAGCCAGGATGTCCGTACGACGACGGCCCCGGGGCGTCAGGGTTCGGTGACGCTCGCCCTGCGGTTCTGATCAGGGTCGGGCACGGCGCAGCGCATCGAGCAAGGCCTCAATGTCGCGGGCATCGTTGTACACATGCGGAGAGACACGGATGGCCGTGCCCCGGACCGACACATGCACCCGTTGCTCGCGCAGCCGGTCTGCCACGGCGCCGACATCCACCGACGCCGGCACACGCAGTCCCAGCAGGTGCCCTCCGCGATAGGCGGCGTCTTCCACCGAGTAGCCGAGGTCACGCGCCGCCTCGACCAGCGGCGTCGTCAGGGTGCCGGTATAGTGCTGGATGGCCTCAGGGGTCCAGGCGAGCAGCTGTTCGAGTGCCGCAATGGCCATGGGCATGAGCGCAAAATTGCTGCGTTCACCCACGTCGTAGCGAATCGCCCCCGGCTGATAGTCGTCGCGGTAGTTCACCAGGTCCTTGAACTGCTCGCTGCCAGCCCGTCCGATCCATGTCTCTTCCAGCGGCACACCGTCGTCAAAGCGAGGCCCCAGATAGGCAAAGCCGAGTGAATACGGGCCCATGAGCCATTTGTAGGCGGCCGTCACCAGCATGTCTGGCTGCAGCGCCGCGACATCAAATGGCAGCGCACCGATCGATTGCGTGCCGTCGATTACCAACGCCGCCCCCACCTCACGGGCACGCAGGCCGATGGCCTCGAGGTCGAAGCGCGTCCCATCCGTCCAGTGCACATGGCCCAGGGCCACCACGGCCGTGCCCGGCACGATGTGCTCGAGCAGTCGCTGGTTCCAGTCGCGCCCGCGGTGATGGCTGCCCTCGGGGGCGCCCACCATGCAGAGCATGGCGCCCTGCTCGGCGGCGACGCGCCGCCAGGGGTGGACATTCGCTGGAAACTGCTCGTGCGTCACCACGATGCGCTGGCCACGCGCGACGGGAAGATTGCGGGCGGCAATGGCCAGACCATACGAGGCCGACGGCACAATCGCGATGCGCGCGGGATCCGCATGCACCAGGGTGGCGAACAGGCGCCGCGCCCGATCTGCCTCGACGAAAAAATCCGCGGGGGGCAGCCGTGCAGGCACGCGCTTCCGGCGCACGCCAGATACCCCGGCCATCTCGACGGCCTGCGACAGCGGCGACATGTAGGCGCAGTTGAGGTAGTGCTCGTCCTCCGGCAGCGAGAACAGCGCTTTCTGGCAGGTCAGCATGGCTTACACCACCACCGGACGTTCCACCACGAAGGTGTTGTGATCCGTTTCATGAATCGTCACCGCGATGTCGTAGGTGAGACCGCGATCAGGAAAGCGACGCTGGATGACCGAGACGACCTCACTCCACACATAATCGGCCACCGCCTCGACACTGGGGCCTCGTCCGGGCAGCACCACCACGCCCTCGGGCTCGCAGACATCCGGCACCTGCAACATCTCATCGTCGGCGGTCACCAGCAGGCGATGATCCAGCCGCTTCATGATGTCCTTGAGATCGCCGAAGTCGATCGACATTTCGTGGGCGTCACGGGGAAAGCGTTCGGTGGCCACCTGCACCGTCCCGCGCCACGTGTGCCCGTGGATGAAGCGGCACTTGCCGGGGTAGCCGGGCTGCCGGTGTCCTGCGTGAAATGACGCATGGACGATGATCTTCTCCATCCGACTAGTATACGGGGCTGATCCGCCGTCAGCGGACCACCCCTCGTCGCGCACGAATCGCCAGACCCGGGCGTGACGGCACCGTGACCCTGATCGGCCGGAAGGCGCCGTCGCCCGGTGTCTCCGGGGTGTAGGCCATGAGATATTGCGCGTTGAGTTCGTCGGCAATCCGCGCAATCGCCGGGGCGATCTCGGCCGTGCTGCTCACCACCTCCGCGTAGCCTGCCCCCTGCGCTGCCAGTTCCCGGAACACCTGCGGGCTGACACGCTGCGAGTCACGCATGCCCGGGGTGTCGACGGCGATTCCGTACAGGCAGACATCTGCACGGCTCAACTGCTGCTTGAGTTGTACCAGCGAGGCATCGCTCGACGTGTCGGCGCCGTCAGAGACCACAATCATGGCCGACCGCGAGTGCCGGCGCTGCAGACAGGTGGGCAGGGCGGCCGACACGGCATCGTAGATACCCGTGCCTCCCGACGGTCGTATCGGTGCCAGCGCTTCGAGAATCGACTGACGGTCGGCTGTCCAGTCGGCCAGCATCCGCGCTTCGTGATTGAACACAAAGAGCGCCACCTCATCCTCCGGATGCAGATGTGTTTCCACGAACAGCCGCACCGCCGTCCGCGCATCATCCATGCGAGGACCGCGCATGCTGTCACTGACGTCCAGCACAAGGGCAACGCTCGCGGGCACCCGTTCACCGGTGAACTGCGTGATGGACTGCCGACGTCCGCTTTCCGTGATGACAAAATCGTCCGGCCCCAGACCTGTCACGATCCGACCGGCACCGTCGCGTACCGTCACTGCGGTCGGCACCAGTTCCGCACTGCCACGGAACAGACGCGTCGCCCGGCGTTCCTCCTGCAGGACTGCCGATGCTGCCTCCACCGGCACGCCCCTCGCTACGGTTGCGGCGCTCAGGGTCCACCGTGCCACCGAAGTAAACCACTCGCGGCGTGTTGGCTTCGTCATCGGCCCTCCAGTGCGATTCGTCCGCCGTCTGTCGTCGCATCGGGGGGGTGCACCACGACCAGCGCGCCCGCATCGAGACCCGAGATGATTTCACAGGCGGACGGTGTCTGGCGGCCCACGCCGACCGTGGTCCGTCGGGCGCGGCCGTCCTCGGCCACATACACCGCCCATTGGTCTCCCGTGCGGAACAGCGCGGCCGTCGGCACCTGCAACACGTCCTGCCCCTCCCAGACGACGATGCGCACGTCGACACGGAATCGATCGCCGAGCACCGTCCAGGCGTCGCGGTCATTATCGAAATCAATGGTGACACTCACCCGCTGCTCCTCGACGCCGAGGGGCGACACCTTTGTAAAGCCTGATGGGTCCACCCGCTCGACACGACCACGCAGGGGCGTGGCCCCACCCCACTGCTCGATGCGCACCGGCATGCCCGCACGAATGCCGACGGCGTCGGTCGAGAGGACATCCGCCTTCACTTCCAGATGGCTGGGGTCACCGATTTCGATCAGCGGTTCGCCAGGGGCCACGACGCCTTCACTGTCACGAATCCGGCGCAGCACCACGCCGGTGACCGGTGCGAGGATTCTGACAGGCGCTCGTCTGGCTGCCTCCACCGGACGTCGCAGGCGTGCCTGTGCACGCGCGAGGTCGGCCTGTGCGGCAGCGATGCTGAATCCGGCGGCGCGCACGCGTTCTTCTGCGGCCGCATGGTCGGTGCCGCGCAGCTCGTAGGCCTGCCGTGTGAGCGCACCCGCCGTCCAGAGTGTCTGGGCACGCTCGAGGTCGGCCGTCGCCTGCCGCAGAGCCGTGCGGGCCACCGCATCCTCAGCCTCGGCTCGACCCAGCAGACCACGCGCTGCGCTCACCGCGGCTTCGGCCTCCTCTGTGGTGCGGGCGTCAAGCAGCGGCGGGGCCTCCGGCGTCATTTCGGCGACGACCGTCACGCCGCGCTCGACCGTGTCGCCCGGCTCGAGCGTGATACGTCCGACGCGTCCCATGACCGGGGCTGACACGGTGAAGCGGTCGTGGATGCGCGTCTCCCCTGACGCGTCGACCGTGAGTTGCAGCGGGCCGCGTGTCACTGGTGCGGTGTCGACCACCACCGTCGACGGCCACAGCGCAACAGCCACCACGCTGCCCACAGCGAGAACCGCGGCAACACTGCCCAGGATGCGACGTGTGGTGACCATGGTTGGCTACTCCCGTTCCTTGAGGACACTCACCAGATCGACGCGATGCAACTGGCGCACCACCAGAGCTGCTGACACCAGCATGGCCGCCAGATTGGTAAGGGCCATCCAGGCGACTGTGCGCCAGGACACGTCGTACGACAGTCGATACAGCTCATTGTTGAACAACTGCATGATGCCATTCCCCAGAGCCTGCCCAAGCACCATGCCAATCGGCAGGGAGGCCAGCGTGACCAGCAGCAGTTCGCCCACCAGCAGCAAGCTCACTTCGGCACGCGTGAAGCCCAGCACGCGCAGGCTGGCCAAATCGCGGCTTCGCTCGGACAGCGCCACGCGGCACGAGTTATACGCGATGCCGATGGCAATGATGGCCGAGAACACGACGTTGAGGGTGATGACCACATTCAGGTTCTGCGCCATCAGGGCGCGGAAATTCCTGAGCATGGCGGAGGTGCTGGCGACGCCCGCCACTGCGGGCAACGCCCGCAGGCGTGCGTGGAACGCGGGCAGCCCCTGCGCATCCATCTGCAGGACCACGCCCGTCACCCGAGGCTGTTCGCGCAGCGCCCGGCTGAGCGCCGTCGCGGTGGTGTAGGCCTGCAGGCCCAGCGCATCATCCACGAGACCGACGACACGGAAGATAAGCGTGCGGCGTTCGCCTTCCAGCACATCGGCTTCAATGTTCTGTCCGGCACTCACGTCGAGCAGCCGCGCCAGGGCCTGCGAGAGCAGCAGGCCCTCACCGGGAGGCTGGTAGACCCGTCCCTTCCGATCGAGCACGCGCTGCAGCACCGGGTCCGCGACCAGGCCCTGAATGGCGACCGTGCGATGCCGGGCGCCTGCCCGCAGACGGACCGCCGCCGCTCGCTGCGGCTCGACCCGCATGACGCCGGGCAGGTGGGCCACGTCGCTCACGACATCAGACGAGAGCGGCTGCGTGAACGACAGCGTGACGTCCTGCCGCCACGCCCGGTCGAACTGCTGCGAGATCAGCACGTCCATGATGTCGATGAAGGAAAACCCGATCAGCAGCACCGCACCCGCCGCAGCCAGGCCCAACACGGACAGTGCCGTCCGCGCGGGCCGCCGCGCCATTTGCCGCAGCAGCATGCGCCCCGACGGCGAAAGCCGCTGGAACAGCCTGAGGCGTTCGAGCCATCCCTGACCGAAGCGCGGGGGCGGCTCGGGACGCATGGCCTCGGCCGGAGGGATCGACAGGGCCCGCCGCACCGCCGACTGTGCCCCCAGGGCGGCCACCGCCAGGCTCACCAGGACGGCCCCGGCGGCAACATCGAGCGAGACGCGGTAGAACAGTTCCGGGAAACGGAAATAGCGGTGATAGAGCTCGCTGACCTGCTGCCCCAGATAGGCGCCGGTCACGACGCCGGCCATCGCCCCGACCGCCGCGATGACGAGCGCCAGCTTCAGGTAGTGCCATAGCAG
>JBIIDF010000120.1:0-8032 GCA_044238535.1 Vicinamibacterales bacterium | reverse complement strand
GGCTGGCGACGAACCTGACGCTGCTGACATTCCGGGTCGATGGGGTCGACCGGCTCGGGGCCAGGACCGAGAAGGGCATTCTCGATGTCGCTGTCGCTGCTGCCGCCCTGGGGATGTATGCCCCGTCCACCATGGACGACATGCTGCAGCAGGAGGACGGGCCCAGTGTGAAGGCCGTCGTGGAGGCCGCCGTCACGAATGCGGCGGCCGCCTCGGCCTTCCGTCCTGAGGCCGGCATCACGTACGGTCCGCTCATCAGCCGTCCTGACAAAATCGTGTGCGTGGGTCTCAACTACCGCGAGCACGCGAAGGAGATCGGCTCGCCGATTCCCACGCATCCCGTGCTGTTCAACAAGTTCAATGCGTCGCTCAATGCGCACCAGGGGACGGTGACCCTGCCGGTCGACCTTGCCACCAACTTCGACTACGAGGCCGAGCTGGTGATTGTCATCGGGAAGACGGCGCGCCGCGTCAGCGAGGCCGATGCGCTGTCGTACGTGGCCGGGTATGCCACGGGCAACGACTTCACGGCGCGCGACCTGCAGAACGGCCGCGGCGGTCAGTGGATGGTGGGCAAGGCGATTGATGGCTTCGCGCCGCTCGGGCCGTATCTGGTGTCGGCCGAGCAGGTCGACCCTGATACGCTCACCGTCGAATGCCGGGTCAATGGCGAGACACGTCAGTCGTCGAACACCGCCGACTTCATTTTCACTACGCGGCAGATGATCAGCTACATCTCCGATTACTTCACGCTGAAGCCCGGTGACATCATCTTCACCGGTACGCCGCAGGGTGTGATTCAGGGCAAGCCGAAGGATCAGCAGGTGTGGCTGAAGCCCGGCGACCGTGTGGCCTGCAGCGTGGGCCCGCTGGGCGAGCTGTCGTTCAGGCTGGTCTAGCTAGCGCATCACTCCCAGGAAAAACAGAACCAGCTCAAGGAGCAGGATGAGGACCACGGTGAGCTCGAGGAGCTCACCGCGGTCCATGCCCGTCTGGTCGACGGCGAAGCGGTAGATGCGGTCGAGCGTATCCAGCTGCGTGCGCACGGCATGTTTCCAGGCCTCGAGGCCAAGGCGCGCCGAGGCCAGCCCGAGAAGCCGGGCGGCATAGACATCCCCCACCAGTTTCAGCGCGTTCTCGGTGCGGTCGACCAGCTCGTTCACATCAATGAAGAGTGCGTGCAGCTCGCGCGCGGCGCTGGTGTGGCGTCGGCCAAGCAGCGAGTCGTACCATCGGGTCGTCTGCAGTCGTGCATAGATGCGCCGCAGGTCGCCCGCCAGGCGCTGGTCGTAGTAGCGGAACTGCAGCAGTTGCGAGTTAGCGAACTCGAGCAGTTCGAGCGCGCCGGCCACGCCGGCGGCCGTGTCGTACACAAACGCTCCGCTCCACGAGGGCACGACGAGGTCGTTGACGAGGTACGACAGGCGGTGCTGCAGCACCTCGTCGCGTTCCTGGGGACTCAGGTCTGCTGCCTCGACGCGGAGCAGACGGGCAATGTCGGTGCCGTGCTCGCTCAGCAGCGTCGCGGCCGGCGTGCCTGTGCCGTCGTGCACGAGCGCCGAGACGACATAGTCTTCCGTGAGCTGCGAGCGCCGCGGCTCGACCAGGGCCGGCGAGAGCCGTTCGGTGCACTGTCGGCAGAGCGCGTGGGCGAGGGCCTCGAGCGCACCGGACGTGGCCTCGCGCGCCAGGGCCTGCAGGTCTTCGAAGCGGCCCGGGCAGGTTCTGGTGAGGGCCAGCGACACCACCCCGTAGTCATAGAGGCGGACACGCAGCCCCAGGTCGGGGTGCCCGTCCAGTGAGAGACCAAGGGTGGCCGCGTCGGTCTGAATCGGCGGGTCGGCGTAGCGCACATAGGGCGGCACCGAGGGATGCAGCATGGGAGGCGGCCCGCCGCCGGCCAGCCCGAGCAGCGCACGGGCGTCCGCCAGCCGGATGTTCTCGGCCACATCGAAGAGAAACAGCGCCGTGACCTGCCCGGAGGGTGCCAGCACCATGCCTCAGCCTACTGCGGATGGGGGGGCTGGCGTATACTGGTGCCTCCGCTGCGGTGAGGTGGCCGAGAGGCTTAAGGCGGCGGTTTGCTAAACCGCTGTAGGAACTTTAAATTCCTACCGAGGGTTCGAATCCCTCCCTCACCGCCATTGATTGACGGCACGGGCCCGACACGTCAGCCAGGGGTGGTTTCATGTTCGAGCCCACCAGCCTCCCACAGCCCCAGGCGCCTTCCGCCCGCGAGACGATGCTTCCGGCACCGCTCTCTGCGATCGTTCAGAATCTCCTCGTCTTCGCCGGGTCGGGTCTCGTCGCCGCGGCGACGCTCTGGGCCTCGGGGCCGCCGTCGGCCCCTACGCCCGTCTGGATGCTCGTCGGAGTGTCCGTGGCGGTCTCAGGGGTTTGGGGTCTCGGCCGCGTGCCCGGGACCATGGTCGCCGCTGCCGGTACGGTCGCATTGCTCCCAGCGTTCCCGGAGTCATGGCTCCTGCCGGCCACCAGTGCCGCCGCGGGCGTCGGGGTGGCCCCGGTCGTCGCCGGCTGGCTCCGGCACCGCCTGCGCATCGACCAGCACCTCCTGCAGCCCAGAGGCGCATGGTCACTCGTGGCCCTCGCCGTTGCCGTCGGCGCGGTGGCGGCCAGCGTCCTGGTGCTCGGAGGCGCCGATGACCATCTCGGACGTGCCACGCTCCGCTGCAGCCTGAGCATCCTCACTCTAGTACCTGTGGCCGTCCTGGGAATACCCACCACCGACCTCGTCCGGGCGTTGCGGGAACGCGATGAGGCCCGGGCACGCCAGCGGCTCGTCGAGGACCAGCTGCGGCACTCCCAGAAGATGGAAGCCATGGGACGGCTCACGACCAGCGTGGCCCATGACTTCAACAATCTGCTGACCGCCATCATCGGCTACACCGACCTGCTGCTGCGCGGTCTCAGCGTCAGCGACCAGCGCCGCGGCGACATCGAACAGATTGGGCGCGCCGCGGCACGTGCGAGTGACCTGACCCGGCAGATGCTCACGTTCAGCCGCCGGAGGTCCGATCCCTCCTCTGTCATCAGCGTGAACACCACGCTGCAGAAGCTGGCGCCCATGCTGCGCCGGGTCATGAACGAGGACATCACGGTCCTGCTGCAGCCTCGGGCGGCAGGCGGATATGCGCGCATCGACGGTGGGCAGCTTGAGCAGGTGGTCATGAACCTCGCGGTCAACGCCCGTGATGCCATGCCGCGCGGAGGCCGTCTCACCATCGACACGGCCGATGTCACGCTGGCCGAGGCGCAGCAGGGGCAGGGGATGGGCCTGCCGTCTGGCGAGTATGTGAGCCTGACCGTGACGGATGCGGGCGTCGGCATGCGTCCCGAGATCATGGCGCGTGTGTTCGAGCCGTACTTCACGACCAAGGACGTGGGAAAGGGCACGGGCCTCGGACTGTCGACGGTCTACGGCATCATCCGGCAGGCCGATGGCGACATCACGCTGACCAGCGAACCCGGTGTCGGGACGACGTTCCGTGTGTTGTTGCCTCGTGTCGAGGGCCCGGTTGTGGAACCGGAGGCGGCCGGCGCCAGGTCGCTGCCCCGGGGCACCGAGCAGGTGCTGCTCGTCGAAGATGATCCCGGTGTGCGGCGCCTCGTCAAGACGATGCTCACCACCGTCGGCTATGGCGTGCTCGAGTGTTCCTCGGGTCGCGCCGCGCTCGCGCTGGGCAGCGATGATACGCGCCGCATCGACCTGCTGATGTGTGATGTCATTCTGGGGGACATGAGCGGTCCCGCCGTGGCCGAGGCATTGCGCGCCCTGCGGCCTCACCTGAAGGTCATCTACACATCCGGCTATACAGACGATGTCATTGTGCGTACGGGGGCGCTCGAGCACGAGCGGTATTTCGTGCGCAAGCCATTTACGCCACTGGAACTGACCGAGCGCATCCGGCTGGTGCTCGACGAGGTCGCCGCGCCGGGAACAGGACTCTCATCATGACGACACACACACATCGCTCCTGGGTTCAGTGGATCGGCCTCCTGACACTCTCTCTCGGAGGCCTACTGGGCGTCACTCCGGCTCGGGCGCAGACAGCCGCCGCCTTCGACTACCGAATCCAGTTCCCGGCGGTCGAACAGCGCTGGATGCAGGTGGAGGCCCGCTTCCCTGGCCTGCCGGCCGGCACCGCCGAAATCCGGATGAGCCGTGTGTCGCCCGGGCGCTATGCCCTGCACGAATTTGCGAAGAACGTGTTTGACGTGCAGGTCACCGACGGACAGGGACGCGGGCTCACGCCACGCCGGCCCAATCTGCACCAGTGGGATGTGACGGGCCACGACGGCACCGTGGTCATCCGCTACAAGGTGTTCGGCGACCGCACGGATGGCACGTATCTCAGTGTCGACCCTGGTCATGCGCATATCAATGCGCCAGCAGCCTTCATGTTCGTCCGAGGGGCGCTGATGCGGTCGGCCCGTGTCACACTCGAACGACCCTCCGGCCGGATGTGGCAGGTCGCCACGCAGCTGTTTCCCACCGACAATCCGCTGGTGTTCACCGCCCCGAACATGCAGTACCTGATGGACAGCCCCATCGAGTTCAGCGCGTTTGTGTGGCGCACGTTCACGATTGACGATGGCGTGCACGGCCCGCAGGCGATTCGGATCGCCCTGCACCACGACGGCACGGATGCTGAAGCTGACGCCTATGCCCGCGATGTCGAGAAGATCGTGCGCCAGCAGATGGGGATCTTTGGCGAGCTGCCCCGCTTCGATGGCGGCACCTATACGTTCCTGGCCGACTATCTGCCATGGGTCGATGGCGATGGCATGGAGCACCGCAACAGCACCGTCGTGTCGAACCGTGGAGCGCTGCGACAGCCAGCCCAGCGGCAATCGATCCTCGGCACCGTGTCGCACGAATTTTTCCACGCGTGGAACATGGAACGCATCCGCGCGCGTGCCATCGAGCCGTTCAACTACGAAGACGCGAATATGTCCGACGAGCTGTGGTTCGGTGAGGGGTTCACGAACTACTTCGACGGCGTCGCGCTGGCCCGCGCCGGCCTGATCTCGGAAGAACAGCTGCTGTCGGACCTCGCCGGCATCATCAATGCCGTCACGCTCAGCCCGGGGCGTCAGCTGCGTTCGGCGATCGACATGAGCCGACTGGCCCCCTTCGTGGATGCCGCGGCCTCGATTGACCGCACGGCATGGCCTAACCTGTTCATCTCGTATTACACCTATGGGTCGGCAATCGGCTTTGCGCTGGACGTCAGCTTGCGCGACCGTTCCAACGGCACCGTCTCCGGCGACGACTACATGCGCGCCGTCTGGCAGCGCTTCGGACGCACGCCCTCTGAGCCGGGCCTGGTGGCGACGCCCTACACCATCGCTGATCTCGAGGCGGTGCTGGCACAGGTGTCGGGCGATCGCGCGTTTGCACGCGAGTTTTTCCAGCGCTATGTGGAAGGTCGAGAATTGGTCGACTATGCCCGTCTGCTGAAGCGGGCCGGCCTGATCGTGCGTCGGCCTCAAGAGGGACGCCCGACGCTCGGCAGCGTGCAGCTGTCGGCGGCGACGGCAGGCGTGCGCGTCGCCTCGCTGGTGGCCTTCGATGCGCCGCTGGCCCGCGCCGGCGTGGCGCAGGACGATCATCTGGTGGCCCTCGACGGTGTCGAGCTGACACAGCCTGCTCAGGTGACGGAGATCCTTGCACGGCATCGCCCGGGCGACCAGGTATCCCTGCGGGTTGTTCGGCGCAGTGGTGAGCGATTCGAGGCTACCGTCACGCTGGCCCAGGATCAGCGTGTCGAGGTGGTGTCTGCCGAGCAGGCCGGGCAGACCCTCAGCGACGACATGCGCCGCTTCCGCGCCCAGTGGATGGGCATCCGCCCCTGAGCGGGTGGACGTCAGGGGAAGGTCAGGAGCGACACCTCCTCTGACAGCCAGGCCTGCCAGTCTTCCGGGGGCAGCACCCGATACTGTCCGCGCATGCGGTAGTGGCCAGCGCCGCACAGCTGCGAGCAGGCGATGTCCCACGCGCCGGTGCGGATCGGCGTGAACCACGCGCGGGAGGTCAGCCCGGGCGTGATGTCCTGCTTCACCCGCATTTCGGGCAGCGTGAAGCTGTGAATCACGTCACGGCTCTTCAACTGCACCACCACCGGACGCCCCAGCGGCAGCATCAGCACGTTGTCGATCATCACGTCGTCTGCGGCCGCAGGATCCGTCTCGTCCAGTCCCATGGCATTGCCCGCATCGATGCGCGCAGGGTCGGTGCGCCCGAACCGGCCGTCTGGTCCGGCATAGTGCACGTGCCACACGTATTGCTCAGCCTCGACATGAATCTCGAGCGGGCCGGCGTCGGCGCGAGGGGGCGGCTGCATCCGTGCATGCCACGCCGGCAGGGCATCGCTCACGAGCAGCGCCACGTCGCCGGCTACCACGAAGGCCATGGCCGCCCACGGCCAGCGGCGGGGTGCCTGACCGGATACGGATGCATCGGTCGGATGCGACGACCGACCCTTCCAGAGGGCCAGCAGCAGGATGCCGAGCCACAGCGTGAACACGGCCGCCATGTGCAGGTGCACATGCCTCTGCACCGCATCGAGGGCGGCCGCGTGCGCAGAGGCGGCCTCGGGCCACATTCCCGTCATGCGCGACCCGCCTCGCGACGCCAGAGCCGCAGCGCAGCGGCGATCAGCGGAATGATGACGAGCAGTGTGACGCCCATCAGCACAAGGGCACCGCTGCGTGCGCCGTCGGTCATGACGACCCCTTCGGGTGTAGCGCAGACCGGGCAGGCCATCAGAACACCTGCAGCGCGAGAGAGGTGACGATCCAGACCGTGGCGAGCGTGCCGAGCAACACGCGCAGCCCCGAGACGTGATCGGGCGACCGCGATGCGCGGGCCGTGTCGACCGTGGCCACACACAGGAGAGCCGTCAGCATCGTCAGGGTGCCGGTGATGGTGAACCACAGCGCATGGGCATTGTGCGCGGCGGGTACATGTCCTGATGCCCAGGCAGACCACAGGGAGCGCCCTGCGAGCAGGGTGGCAGCGAGTGACAGCAGACCGGCCCAGCGCAGATGCCGCGATGATGGACGGATCAGTCGTGCCGCGGCACTGAGCAGCACGCCGCCCGCGGTGAGCCATGCGGCGCTGCCGGTCGCGGGCCATGCGGCCTGGCCGGTTCGCAGCAGCACCCATCCCGACAGCAGTGCGCCGGTCAGCATGACCAGCCACGCCGCACCTAGCCAGGGGCCCACTCGTCCTGCACGCGGAGCGGCGGCATCCTCCGTCTCCCGGGGTGCCGTCGCATGTTCGACGATGACGGCTGACCCTCCGGCATCGGCCTCGACCCGCCGTGACGTGACCAGTGCCAGCAGAAAGGGCACCTGGGCCACGCCGAGTGCGAGCGCCGACCAGGTCATGTGCTGCTGCAGGCCCTCGAATCCGTGCGCCCGTGCATACTGCGCACCCGCGTCATACAGCCGGCGGTTTACTCCTGCGAGACCGAGGACAAACATCGGCAGGAAGATGCTGTTCATCAGTACGGCCGTCGGCCAGAAGTGCCAGGAGCCCAGACGGGGGCTGAGCGTGCGCCCGATCACGGTCGGCGCCCAGTGGTAGATCGCGGCGAACAGGGCGAAGACGGTGCCCGGTGCCACGATGTAGTGGAAATGGCCGACGACATAGTAGGTGTCGTGCAGTGCCACATCGCTGGCCGCCATGCCCAGCGGCAGCCCCGTGAGACCGCCAAGACCGAACATCGGCAGAAACGCGACAGCAAAGAGCAGCGCCGGACTTCCCGTGAGCCTGTGCCCCCACAGCGACAGCACCAGGCACCCCACGACGATGACCGACGGTACCGACACCAGCAGCGTCGTGATCTGGAACACATCGCTCATGACGGTGCCCATTTCGGTCAGGAACATGTGGTGCGCCCACACCAGCATCGAGAGCAGGCCGAGCACCAGCACCGCGCCGACCATGGCCCGCGCCCCCCAGAGCGGTCGACCGGTGTGGGCCGTGATGACTTCGGCCACGATG
>JBIIDF010000119.1:0-8107 GCA_044238535.1 Vicinamibacterales bacterium | reverse complement strand
CGGTCGTCTCTGTGCCGGATGAGCCGACCCAGGCCCTGCAGCATCGTCAGCACGGCCAGCGGAATCTGAAACTCCTGAAACGGGTCGCCCCCCCGAGCGGTGATGGCGTCGACCCGGGCGGCGGTGATGGGGTCACCTGGTGACGCAAACGGCAGTTTGTCGATGATGACGCAACTCAACTGCTCGCCCGCCACATCCACGCCCTGCCAGAACGACGAGGTGGCCAGCAGCACTGCGCCGGGGGTGGCCCGGAAGCGCTCGAGCAGCAGGCTGCGTGGCGCCTCGCCCTGCACCAGGAGCGGATAGGGCAGCGTCGCCTGCAGCTGCGCATGCACCTCGCGGAGCACGCCGTAGCTCGTGAACAGCACGAAGGCGCGGCCCCGCGTCTGTTCGAGAATCGCCTGGGTTTCGCGCGCCACCTCGGCGGCAAACGCGGGCGCCTTCGGCGACGGCATGCGCGTCGGCAGATAGAGCACGGCCTGGGTGCGATAGTCGAACTCGGACGGCACCGTCAGCGTTTCAGCCTCGGGAATGCCCAGCCGGTCGCGCACGTAGTCGAACGACCCTTCCACCGTGAGCGTGGCCGACGTCAGCACCGTCGTGGTCATGCGGTCGAAGAGCATTTCCTGCAGCAGGTGGCTCACGTCGATCGGTGCGGCCCTCAGATACACCGCACGTCCACGGGTCTCGACGAAGAAGACATACCGGAAGTCGCTGGCAGACAGCAGCAGCTCGAGATCGTGGCGGAGGGCGTCGGCGCGCTGGGCCAGCGCGCCGGCATCTTCGGCGGCTTCGGCCGTGGCTGCGAGCGAGACCGAAGCGGTCAGCTGCGTCTGCAGCTCGACCAGGGCCTGGCCGAGGGTGACGCCCTCCTCGAGCAGGGGACCGAACCAGTCCGGACCGATGCGCAGCCGGTCGCCCGCGCCACGGGAGGCGCGCGCCAGGGCAATGCCCCCGAAGAACGTCCGCGCCATCGAGTCGACCGCCAGCACCTCGCGCCGCACGCTGCCGGCATCGTCGGCGAGAAAGCCGGTGTTCAGCAGCCGTTCCGTGTCGCGCACGAGGTCTTCGATGCGGATGTTGCTGAGCGCGATGCCGAAGTACTGCGTGGCGACATCCTCGAGCTGGTGCGCTTCGTCGATGACCGCATAGCCGCAGGCCGGGATGACTTCGCCGAAGGCGCTGCGGCGGACCGAGGCATCCGCGCAGAGCAGGTGGTGGTTCACGATGACGAGGTCTGACGCCGCTGCGCGCTGGCGCATGCGCGTGACAAAGCAGGCCTGAAACTGGGGACACTCGCTGCCGAGGCAGGTGTCGGCCGTGGCTGAGAGGTCATTCCAGAGCGGGTCGCCTTCCGGCAGATCTTCGAGCTCGGCGCGGTCACCTGTCTCGGTGTGCTCGGCCCAGCGCGCGATGGCGGCCACGTGGGGGGCCGATTCGGGGGCGGTGGCGACCAGCTGGTCGAGCCGGTGCAGGCACAGGTAGTTGGCGCGGCCCTTCATGTAGGTGGCCGTGAAGGGCACCCCGAGTGCGCGTTCGAGGATGGGCAGGTCCTTGAAGTAGATCTGCTCCTGCAGGTTCTTGGTGCCGGTCGACACCAGCACCCGGCGTCCGCTCAGGATGGCCGGGACGAGGTAGGCCAGCGTCTTGCCCGTGCCCGTGCCGGCTTCGGCCAGCAGCACTCCGCCCGAGTCGAGGGCCGAGGCGACGGCCTCGGCCATCAGCCGCTGTCCGTCGCGCGGTTCGAAGTGGGGCAGTTCGCGTGCGAGCGGCCCCTCGTCTGAGAAGACCTGCCGCGTCTGCGCGATCAGATCCGGTGCGTCGAATACAGCGGGAACGTCCGGCACAGCGCCTCGACTTCAGCCTTCACCTGTGCGTGCACGTCGGCCGAGTCGGGGGCCGCCAGCACGCGCGAAATGAGGTGGCCAATCTGCGCCATCTCGGGCTCGCGCATGCCGCGCGTCGTCATGGCCGGCGTGCCGAGCCTGATGCCCGAGGCCACCATCGGCGGGTTCTGGTCGAAGGGAATGGCGTTCTTGTTCACCGTGATCCCCGCAGCGCCGAGGGCCTTCTCGGCCACCTTGCCGGTGAGGCCCTTCGAAAAGACGTCGAGCAGCACGATGTGGTTATCGGTGCCGCCGCTGACGATGCGGAAGCCGTCGGCGGAGAGGGTGGCGGCCAGCTGCTGCGCGTTGCGGACGACCTGGCGCTGATACTCGGCAAACGACGGATCGAGCGCCTCGCGGAAGCACACCGCCTTGGCCGCGACGATGTGCATGAGCGGCCCGCCCTGCACGCCCGGAAACACGGCGCGGTCGATGTCCTTCGCGTAGGTGCTGCGGCAGAGGATGAGCCCAGAGCGGGGCCCGCGCAGCGTCTTGTGGGTGGTCGTGGTGACAAAGTCGGCGTGCGGCACGGGGCTTGGATGCACGCCCCCGGCCACGAGGCCTGAGATGTGGGCCATGTCGACCAGCAGCATCGAGCCGGCGGCGCGGGCGACGGCGCCGATGCGCGCGAAGTCGATGGTGCGCGGATAGGCGCTGGCCCCGGCAATGATCAGCTTCGGCTTGTGTTCCATGGCAAGCCGCTCCAGCTCGTCGTAGTCGAGCCGCTCGTCCTCCTGCCGCACGCCGTACGGCACGACCTTGTAGAAGCGGCCCGAAAAATTGAGCGGGTGTCCGTGTGTCAGGTGTCCGCCGTGGGCAAGGTTCATGCCGAGGATGGTGTCGCCGGGCGACAGCACGGCGAGGAACACCGCCATGTTGGCCTGCGCGCCGGAGTGCGGCTGCACGTTGGCGTGCTCGGCCCCGAACAGGGCCCTGGCCCGCTCGATGGCGAGCGACTCGGCCACATCGACATACTCGCAGCCGCCGTAGTAGCGCTTGCCCGGATACCCTTCGGCATACTTGTTCGTCATCACCGAGCCGGCGGCCTCCATGATGGCGGTGGTGACGAAGTTCTCGGACGCAATGAGCTCGATGCCGAGTTCCTGCCGCTCGCCCTCGTGGGCGATGGCTGCGGCGATCTCCGGATCAGACTCGGCGAGGGTGCGCAGGGTGGCGGGGCGGGCCGGCTGTTCCATAGCCGCGATTGTACTCGGCGGGGCTGCTATGATGCAGCCCGAATGCGGAGCGTTTCCCCATGAAACTGACACACCGCCCGGTGCCTCTCGTGCTGCTCGTGGCCATGACAGCCGTGCTGGCGCCGTGGCTGTCTGGCGGCCTGCGCGCCCAGGCCCCGGCAGCAGCCCCAGGCCAGGCCGGCGCCCTCCAGCGGCTGCTCGATGCCGAGCTGTCGCGCATTCCGGCGAAGGCCGGCATCTGGGTCAGGCACCTGAAGACCGGCGAGCAGGCCTCGGTGAATGGCGACGAGCGCTTCAACAGTGCCAGTGTCATCAAGATTCCGGTCATGGTGATGGCCTACCAGATGGCCGAGGCCGGCCGGCTCGACCTGCAGGCGCGCGTGCCCATCGGAAAGGCCGACCGCCGCGGCGGCTCCGGGGTGCTGCGATACCACGACCTCGGCCTGCAGCCCACGCTGCGCGACGTGGTGATGCAGATGATCATCACCAGCGACAACACGGCCACGGATCTGGCCATCGCGAAGGTCGGCGGCGTGCCCGCCGTCAATGCGTGGCTGGCGCGCGAGGGCTATGCTCCGGCGCTCAGGCTGAATGGCACCATCTTCGAGGCCTTCCGCAACCGGTTCGGGCTGGCCGATCCCCAGGCCGCGACGCTGACGCCGGAGGATGTCTACGCGCTCGGGTCGGGCGATCTGTTGTATGGCACCTCGCCGCGCGCGCGGCTCGAGGCCATCATGGCCGGCATGCAGCGCCCCGAGGTGCAGGCCGAAAACGTGCGGCGCCTCAGCGAAGAGCCCTCGTCATGGCTGGGGGAAATCACGCCGGCCGCCACCGGACGGCTGCTCGAGGCCATCGAGCAGGGGCGACTGACGTCGGCAGCGTCGACGGAAGAGATGCGCCGGTTCTTCGGATGGCAGCAGTCAGGGTCACGGCGCCTGCCGCACTTCATCACGGTGCCGGTCGGCCACAAGACCGGCGACTTTGCGCCGAGCGTGGCCAATGATGTGGGTGTCATCTACACGCGGTCGGGTCCGGTGGTGGTGTCCTTCCTGCTGAACGCCATCCGCGAGCCCTACGGTGAGGCGGAAGACCGCATGGGACAGGTGGCCCGGCTGCTGGTCGAATACTTCGACGGTCGACCCTGACGATGTCGCGGCTGATTTCCATCGGTGAGGCCTTCGAGGACGTCATTTTCCACGGCCTGCCCCGGCTGCCGCGGCCAGGCGAGGAACTGCGCACCGCAGGCTTTCATCGGACGTTCGGCGGAGGCACGCTCATCACGGCCGTCGCGGCCGCCCGCCTCGGGACGCCAGTCACGGTGCTGTCGGCGCTGTCGACCGACGCCGTGCAGCGGCTCAGCGATGAAGGGGTCACCACGGTCAATCTGCGCAAGTCCCGTGAACCGCATGCGGTGTCTGTCGCGCTGTCGACCCGGCGGGACCGCGCATTCGTGACGTTCGACGGCGCGAACACAGTGCTGCAGGCACGCCTGCTTGCACGTCTGGGACAGCGCCTGCCGCGGGCGACACACGTGCATGTGGCGCTGGGTCCCGACGCGCCGGAGGCCTGGGTACCCGTCCTGATGCGGCTGCGTGCGCGGGGCCTGACCACGTCGTGGGATTTCGGCTGGCATGAGGACTTGCCGCGTCGATCGGGATTCGCGCCGCTGTTGCGCCAGGTGGACTGGGTCTTTCTGAACGAGCGCGAGGCGCTGCACTACGCCGGCACCTCACGCTGGGACCGCGCCGTGGCGCGCTGGCCATCGATGGCGGCTCAGGTGGTGATCAAGCGCGGCGCGCGCGGGGCGGTGCTGCTGAGCGGCGGCGCCGAGTTGCGCGTGCCGGCCGTGCCGGTCGAGGTGGTCGACACCACGGGGGCGGGCGATGCCTTCAATGGCGGATTTCTGGCGGCGCGGCTTGCCGGACAGGCACTCGATCAGTGCATGCGGTGGGGCGTGCTGACTGGTAGCCTGTCGACCGCCCAGGCCGGAGGACTTGACGGACTGCCCACGGCGCGAGCCATGGCGCAGGCACTGGCGCCGACGAAGGCGCCGCGAAAGGAACGCACGACATGAAAGTTGCAGTCATCGGTGGTGCGGGAGTGCGCGTGCCGCTGCTGGTCAACGGCCTGGCAGGGGCGGGGCTGGGCATCGACGAGTTTGCCCTCTTCGACACGGATCATCCGCGGCAGGAGGTGATTGCCGGGCTGGCGGCCCGTCGCTCGGGCATGGCCCGGGTCACGACGCACCGCGATTCGCGGTCGGCCATCGAAGGTGCGCGCTTTGTCATCACCAGCATCCGGGTGGGCGGCATCGATGCCCGCATGCACGATGAACGCGCCGCGCTGGCACTGGGCTGCATCGGACAGGAAACGGTGGGGCCGGGCGGCTTCGCGATGGCCGTGCGCACCATTCCCGTCCTGCAGCAGTACGTGCGGGAGGTGGTCGCCCATGCGCCCGATGCGTGGGTCATCAATTTCACGAATCCCGCAGGGCTCGTGACGCAGGCCCTGACCCGTGTCGAGGGTGCGCGTGTCGTGGGCATCTGCGACACGCCGACCGAGGTCTTCCAGGAAATTGCGCATGCCCTCGACCTGCCGGCCGACGAATGCCGATTCGATTACGTGGGGCTGAATCACCTCGGATTCATCCGCGAGGTGTACTGGCAGGGACGACCGCAACTGCACCGGCTCTGGGACGACGCCGACCGGCTGGCTCGTGTGTATCGCACGCCGCTCTTTCCGCCCGAACGCCTCCGCGCCCTGCGGTTGCTCCCCACGGAATACGTGTTCTATTACGACGATCCCGCACGGGCCCTGGCCAATCTGCAGGCGGCGGGTCAGACCCGTGGCGGTGTCATTGCCGCGCTCACGCACGGGCTGTTCCGCGACCTCGGCGCCGGCGTTGCCGACCCGGTCGCCCGCTACGAGCGCTATCTGGCGGACCGCAGCGCAGGATATATGCAGCTCGAATCCGGGGGCCACGCCGGACATGCCACCCCGGCACCCTGGGCGCACCTCACCGGCTACGACAAGATCGCCCTCAATACCATGCAGGCGATGGTGGAGCACACCCGGGCCATCATTCCGCTCAACGTGCTCAATCACGGCAACATTCCCGACCTCGCAGACGACGATGTGATCGAGGCCCCATGTGTGGTCGACGCCAACGGACCGCAGCCGCTGCACGTCGGGGCGTTGCCGACGCAGGTGCGTGACCTCGTACTGCGCGTGAAGCAGTTCGAGCGGGCCACCATCGACGCGGCAGCCGAAGGGACGCGCGCGTCGCTCACCGAGGCACTGGCGCTGAACCCGCTGGTGCCGTCTCGCGAGACGGCCGCCGCGCTCGTGGCCACCCTGGGGCTGTAGCATGGCCGGCATCGCTGCACAGCTCGACCGACGCATGGGCCTGCTGCAGGCCACGGCCACGAACATCATCAGCATGGTGGGCGTCGGACCGTTCCTCACCATTCCCTTTATGGTGCAGGCCATGAACGGGCCCCACATCCTCTACGCCTGGATCGCCGGAGCCGTGCTGGCACTCTGTGACGGGCTCGTGTACGCCCAGCTGGGGGCGGCCTTGCCGGGCAGCGGGGGCGGCTATCTGTACCTGCGCGAGGCGTTCCAGCCCTTCGGTCTCGGCCGGCTCATGGGCTTCCTGTTCATCTTCCAGACCATCCTTGTGGCGCCGCTGTCCATTGCGGGCGGCGCGGTGGGCGTGTCCGATTACCTGCAGTTCGTCTGGACGAGCATGACACCGCTGCAGCACAACGTGCTTGCGGCGGGCCTGTGTCTGGGCACGGCGGCGCTGCTCTGGCGCGACATCGAGTCGATCGGGCGACTGGCGGTGGTCATGCTCGTCGGGGTGCTGGTGACCGTAGGGTGGGTGATTGGTGTGGGGCTCTTCACTTTCTCGCCGGCGATGGCATTTGATTTCCCGCCGGAAGCGTTCGTGATGAACGAGGCCCTCGCCACCAGCGGCGGCGCAGCGGCGGTGCTGGCGATGTACAGCTACGGCGGCTACAACCAGGTGTGCAACATTGCCGAGGAAATTGTGGACCCCGGGCGCACGGTGCCGCGGTCGATCGTGCTGTCGATCTTCATCGTGGCTGCGCTCTACATGGCCATGACGATCGTGGTGCTGGGGCTCATTCCGTGGCAGGAAGCGGCGACGCTGCGCACCATTGCGTCCGAGTTCATCGTCCGCACGTTCGCGGACCCTGCCACGGGACGCGTGGCCGGGCTGGCGATGACGGCACTCATTCTTGGTGTGGCGGCGGCGTCGCTGTACGCGACGATTCTGGGCTACTCGCGCGTGCCGTTTGCCGCGGCGCGCGATGGCGATTTCTTCCAGGTATTCGCGCGTGTGCATCCCACCAAACACTTTCCCCATGTGTCGCTGGTGGTGATCACGCTGATCTCGCTGCCGTTCTGCTTCTTCTCGCTGGGGCAGCTGGTGAGCTGGCTCATGCAGGTGCAGATCCTCCTGCGGTTTGTGTGGCAGTGTGCGGCGGTGATGCTGCTGCGGCGCTATCGGTCAGATATTCCGCAGCCGTTCACGATGTGGCTGTATCCGGTGCCGGCGGTGCTCTCGCTGGGCCTCTGGCTGTATCTCTTCGTCAAAGGCCCAGTCGAGGGCGTGGCGTTCTCGTTCGCGTTTCTGGCTGCCGGAGTCGTGGCCTACTTCGTGTTTGCGCGCGGCAGCGCGAGCAGGTTGGCGAGCAACCGGTAGGCCCCGGGCACGCCGTAGGGCAGTTGCCGGTGGAAGGCATACGCAAAGTAGGTGTAGTGGCCCTTGCCGGTGCGCGCCCACAGCCAGCCGCCGCGCTGCGGGGCCTGGCCCTTGTCGTAGGTGGCAATGATGGGGGTGTACGCCGCATCCCAGCCCGACCAGAACTTTGAGCCACGCTGTTCGACCCAGCCGGCAAAATCGGCCTGCGTAATCACGTTCGGATACCGCAGCATCGGGGCGTCCGGCGCGAGGATCTCCACGGGGGAATCCTCCTCCGAGACTTCCTCGGCCCGCTG
>JBIIDF010000118.1:0-8117 GCA_044238535.1 Vicinamibacterales bacterium | reverse complement strand
CGCAGGCGTCGCGGATGGAACGGCTCGTGAAAGACCTCCTACGGCTGGCCCGCCTCGATGCCGGGCAGGAGCAGGCTGACATCGCGCCATGCGACCTCGAGCCGCTCCTGGCCGGCGTCGTCAGCGACATGGAACACACCTCTGCCGCCAAGCGGCAGCAGGTGCGCCTGCTCGTCGACCCGGCCGTCGCCCGCATCAGCACCGACGTCGCCAAGCTGCACGACATCGTCCGGAATCTCGTCGAGAACGCCGTCAACTACACCCCGGAGAACGGCATCATCACCATCAACGCCTCGGGCACCGCGGGTGCCGCGGTGATCACGGTCTCAGACACCGGGCCCGGTGTTCCGGAGAGTGACCTCGCGCGTGTCTTCGAGCGGTTCTATCGCGTGGACAAATCGCGCGCGCGCCCTGGAGGTACCGGCCTTGGCCTGGCGATCGTGAAACATCTCGTGCAGGTGCTTGGCGGAAGCATCACGGTGGCCAATCGCCCCGAGGGCGGGGCGGTCTTTACACTGACGCTGCCTCAGGCCCTACCAGGCGCCTGAGGCGTCAGAGAAGAGGCAGGGGTTACGGCAGGCCGATCGCGTCGAGCAGGTAGAACGACAGCGCGGCAATGATCGCAGACGCCGGAATGGTCAGCACCCATGCCCACACGATGCGGCGCGCAACGCCCCAGCGGACCGCTGACAGGCGCCGCGTCGACCCGACACCGATAATCGCCCCGGTGATGGTGTGCGTCGTGCTGACAGGCACGCCAAGAGCCGTCGCGGTGAACAGCGACACCGCCCCGGCGGTTTCTGCCGCAAATCCACCCACAGGCTGCAGGCGCGTAATCTTCGAGCCCATCGTATGGATGATGCGCCAGCCGCCCGACAGGGTGCCGGCTGAAATGGCCGAGTACGCGGCGATTTCGACCCACAGGGGAATCTCAAACTCGGTCAGGTAGCCCCCGGTCACCAGCACCCCGGCGATGATGCCCATGGTCTTCTGTGCGTCGTTGGCGCCATGCCCGAGACTGTAGAGTGCCGCCGACACCAACTGCAGGCGCCGGAACCAGCGATCGACACGCGACGGAGCGGCTCCACGGCAAATCCACAGGATGGCCACCATGAAGGCGAAGCCCAGCACGAAGCCGATGCCGGGAGCGAGCAGGATGAAGATAAGCGTCTTGGTCCACCCGGCCGGTACCAGCGCGCCCACACCCGCCTTCGCAATGGCCGCACCGGCATAGCCCCCCACCAACGCATGTGAGGAGCTGGTCGGCAGGCCGTAGAACCACGTGATGAGGTCCCACACGATGGCCCCAATCAGTCCGGCCAGAATCACACTGGTGGTCACCGCCGACAGGTCGATCATGCCCGACCCGACGGTCTTGGCCACCGCGGTACCGACAATGAATGCGGCAGCGAAATTGAAGAAGGCCGCCCAGATGACGGCCTTCCCCGGCGACAGCACCCGCGTCGAGACAACGGTGGCGATCGAGTTGGCGGCGTCGTGAAAGCCGTTGATGTAGTCGAAAACGAGGGCGACCCCGACGACGAGGACGACCAGCGCGAGATTGGTATCCACCGGGGGCTATCCGTGCTTGACGACGACGCTTTCGAGGACGTTGGCCACGTCTTCGCAGCGGTCGGTGGCCTCTTCGAGCAGGTCGAGCACTTCCTTCCACTTCATGACGGTGAGTGCATCGCGTTCCTCCTCGAACAGACGGCGGAGGGCTTCGTCCCAGACCTCGTCGGCCGAGTTCTCAAGGCGGTTGATTTCGACCGCACGCTCGTGCACGCCGTTCTTCTTCTCGAGGGCCTCGACGGCGACCTTGACCTGCATCGTCGCCTGCCAGATCAGCGAGGCCAGTTCGCGCACGCCGTAGCGGAGCGACGTCATGCGATACCGGCGCAGCACGGCGGCCGCCGCATCGACGGCATCCATCACATCGTCGAGTGACTTGGCCAGGGCGTGAATATCTTCACGATCAATTGGCGTCACAAATGTGGAATTCAGCCGCTGGATGATGTCGTGGCAGAGCGCATCGCACTCGTGTTCCACCTGCTTGATCTGCGGCGCCATGTCCCAGTTGGGCGGATCCGTCGACACCATCCGCTCGAGCAGCGTCGCACCGGAGACGATGCGGTCGGCCATCGTCGCAAAATCGTCGTAGAACTTTTCTTCTTTGGGGATGAGTCGGAATCTCACGACGTGGATTCTCCCATGCGTGTGTTTCGGTCACGTAACATATCGGCGCTCCCGTGCCCTAGTCATCCACCACAAAACTGAACACCTTCCACTGACCGCCTGCCTCGAGAAACGAGCCCGACAGTCGGAGCGGCTCTCCGCTGCCGGAAGGAGAGGAGACCGTAATGGTCGCTTCACGATGGACCGTGGCCTGTCCATACGGCGACACCGCCGCAAACCGCACCGTCTCGGTCGCCATGTCACGGCCGGCATAGCGGACAAACAGCTGCTGGAGGCTGGCGTCGCTCTTCTGATGAAGATCGCCCCAGACGTAGGAGAACGGCAGGTTCCGCTCAGACCTGGCCGCCGGCAGGTGTGGCCAGACCCACTGGCGGAACTCGGACTCGGTCATGGTCATGCGGGTCAACGCCGCACGATCACGGGTCCGATAGGCCGCCACCAGAGCATCGGCTAGAGCCTCCGCCGATGCCGATGCACCGGACAGCGGGGGAGGAGACGGACGGCACGCCAGCGACAGGGTCACCAGCAGAAGCGCTGCCACACGGGCACGAGCACCGGTGAGCCAGGCCGCGGGAGACCACCGGCGGTGGCCTCCCGTCGACACGGTGATGGCGAGGCTACGGACTGACAGCAGGGGCACTGCGGGTAACTCTAGCTTTGCGGGAAGGCGGTCCAGCCGTCCATCCAGTTCGACTGAGGCGCCGGCGGCACCGCGCCGATGAAGGTCACCGCATCGAAGAAGCCGTCATTGGGCGGCTGAATCGGCGCCAGCTGACCGCCGGCCAGCGTCGCGGCCGAGACCGGCTGGAAGTTCGGCGCGTCATGGTTGAAGCACTCAGGCGACAGACCGCCATCCACGTTGATCCGCACGGACGGGAACCGGCCGCTCTGCACGAACGGTACGACGCCTGAATGCAGCGGCGTGGGCACGTTCCAGATGACGCCGGCGCCAATCTGCGTGGTGCCGTTGTTGACCTGCTCGAGGGTCGACGTGCCGTCAATCTGCAGGCCGGTCGTCTTGTAGCCGGTCACCAGGAAGTTCCGGAAGGTGACGGCCGTCCCCCGGCGGAACAGGATGGCACGCGTGCTTTCCGGTCCCTGCAGTCGGTCGCCGCAGAAGGTGGCGTTGTAAATCTGCGGGTTGGCACGCGGCAGCAGGTTGTTGTTGAACTCGTTGTTGTCGGCTTCGATGCCGTTGTCCGAGTCGTCGCCGCGCTGGTGCACGGCGACATACTGCAGGCGGCCGGTCCAGCCGAACGTCCAGTCAATCGAGTCGTCACCGGTATTGGACGCCACCAGATACTTGCCGTCCACCGTGCCTCCAAACCACTCGAACGCATCGTCACGATTCATGTGCACCTGAATGTATTCAAAGGTGCTGGCCCGACCCACCCCCTGGAATGCAATGCCGTTCAGTTCGTTGTCGGGGCTGAACTCGGTGCCGGCGAACTCGAGCCGCACGTAGCGCATGATGCCGCTGTTGTCATTGGGGTCGGTGCCGCCGTAGATGCCGGTGTTGGCCTCACCCTGGCCCTCGCCGCCCTCCAGATTCACAGGAGCGCGGCCGTTGATGATGATGCCGCCCCAGTCGCCGCGGGCACGGGTGCCCGGCGCCTGGTCGCTGGTGAAGACGATGGGCTGCTCGGCCGTCCCGAGCGCCTCGATGCGTCCGCCACGCAGGACGACCAGCGTCCCCACGCTGCCCGACTCACCCACCACGCGGGTACCTGCCTGAATCCGAAGCGTCGCCCCCTCGGTCACAAACACGGCACCGCGCAGCACGTAGTAGAAGTTGTTCGTCCACTGTTCAAGGCCGGTCACCTCCCCAGTGACAACAATCACCGGCTTGTCGATACCGGGCACATTCACCGGCGGCGCCTGCTCGGTGCGCACCGGCGCGACGATGGTCAGGAGGGCGGCGGCGCAGAGCACTGCGCCGGACAGGGCCTTGACGATAGGGGTCGACATAAACATGGCTCGTGTTTCCTCAGACATTCTCGTTAAAACACATCCAGGCCGAACGACACCCCGAAGGTGCGCCCCAGCGTGAAACGGCGCTGGCTCTCCGGCCCCTGGGTGAACTGCCAGGTCGGGTTGTTCAGGTTCTCGGCGCTCAGCCGCAGGTTGACCTTGCTCCCCAGCCGCTGTGTCGCCACCACGTCGATGGTGACGCGTCCGTTCTCGAGCACGTCCGGCGCCTGGTTGGCACCCACATCCGAAATGCGATCCCCGAAGTAATTGACCAGGGCTCGGGCCGAAAAGCCGCGGAACACCCATTCGCCCGTCACATTCAGCAGTGAAGGCGACTGTCCCGCCAGCGGACGCTCAAGCGAGGTCTGCACGGTGCGCTGCTCCGGTCGCAGGGTGATTTTCGAGTTGACCCAGGTGTAGTTGGCATTCAGGTAGAACCCTTTGCCCAGTTCGTGCGCGGTTTCGAGTTCCACGCCGAAGTTGCGGGCACTGTCGGCGTTCTGGAAGGTCACGATAGGGTTCGCTGCCGCAATGACCACGCGCTCGATCGGGCTGTCGAAATACTTGAAGAAGCTGGAGACGGCCAGGATGCTGCGGCGCCCGGGGAACCACTCCCACCGCAGGTCGGCGTTCTGAATGAGTGCCCGGTTGAGGTCGGGGTTCCCCTGGGTGGCCCGGCTGCCGACCACGTCCGTGAATTCGAACGCCGCCAGTTCGCGGAACTCGGGGCGGTTCACTGTCGTGCTGTAGCTGGCGCGGATGTTCTGGTTCGTGCCCACCGACCGCACCACGTTCACCGACGGGAAAACGTCGGTATTGCGATTCTCGGCCTTCAGGGTCCGGACGAACAGGCCGAACGGGTCGAAGGTGGTGACTTCCTGGTTGAAGTCCTCGACGCGCACCCCGGCGATCAGGCGTGTCCGCGCCGACCACGCGATGTCGACCATCCCGTAGCCGGCCAACACCGTCTGTGCACCGTTGTAGGCGTCGACCGGCCGGGTCTCCTCGTTGAACCGGAAGCGCGTCCCGATGTTGTCGCGCGTGAAGAGTTCCTCGGGCATCAGGGCCAGGTTCACACCGATCTGGCCGCCGGAGGTGGCCACGTTCGGGATGAAGCGGAACCGGCGCGAGCTGAAGTCACGCGTGCGGTCGATATAGTTGGCGCCCATCTTGAACTGCGTCGGGCGTGAGCCACCGGTCCGGAACGCACTCCAGTTCACCGCCAGATCGAGGGTCTGATCGTCAAGGTCGTTGAACATGCGGAATCCGCTCTGGGATTCGTCCGCCAGCAGGAATGAGGAGGTAGGCTGTCCCGCAGCATTCATGTTGGCCTGATACAGCGTTTCGCGCAGGTCCGGCTCGTGGCGCTGTGCGCTGGCGACGCTGGCGCGCCAGTCGATGCGGCTGCTGCCGAGCCCCTGGAAGAAGTGTTCGCCGGTCAGCTGGTTCGACAGCAGCCCTTCTTCGATGAACTG
This sequence comes from Vicinamibacterales bacterium, assembly GCA_044238535.1. Taxonomy (GTDB): domain Bacteria; phylum Acidobacteriota; class Vicinamibacteria; order Vicinamibacterales; family UBA2999; genus VFZN01. Next base: position 2,475 of record JBIIDF010000118.1, on the reverse strand, counting down.
CACGCGATAGTTGCGGTAATAGAAGAGGTTCTCAGTGTTCGGTCCTTCGAACATGCGCCCCTCGTCCCGGCCGCTGTGGCTGTAGAAGTTCTGCAGCGACAGGCGGTGATTGGTGGTGAATTGGTACGCCAGGTTCGCCACAGCGCCCAGTTGCGCCCGTTGCGTGGCGTACTGCATGTCGTAATCGCTCACGGCCTCCAGCGCGTTGCCCTCCTCGATGCGGTAGAACGCACGCTGCTCGCGCACGAAGGTTTCGCGGTAGCTGTGCGATGCACTGGCCACCACGCCCAGCTTGCCGAAACGGTTGCCGAACACCGCACCGACATTCTGGCCAGGTGCGCCATCGGCGTTGACAGGCCGCCAGATGTTCTCGAGTGCGCGCCCGAAACTGGTGATCTCCGCAGGACCATAGCCCACCGTAGGCGTGTAAATACCGCGACGGACAATTTTGTTGGCCGGGAAGATGGATGGCAGCGCACGGGCACCGTTGTCGTAGCCCCACCAGTCACGGCTGCCAAGCGGACTCAGCGGAATGCTCTTGCCGGTCGAGATGGTGTTGGCCGATGCCCCATACGACAGCGAAATCACTGGACGGCTGGGAAACTTGATGGGCGAGATCTGCACGAGGCCGCCGGCGAACTCGGCCGACCGGTCAGGCGAATATGACTTGGCCACCTGGACGCTGTCGAGCAGGCCGGCCGGGAACATGTCGAGCGGCACCACCTTCTTGTCAGGTTCGGTGGTGGGCAGCGTGGCGCCCGCCAGCGTCGTATTGCTGTAGCGTTCCCCGAGGCCTCGCACAAACACGTACTGGTTGTCGACGACCGACAGTCCGGTGACACGCGACATCGCAGAAGCCGCGTCCGAGTCGGCGTTCTGCTTCATGTCCTGCGACCCCAGGTTGTCTTCGATGACTGCGGCGTTCCGACGCTCGAGAATCTGGGCTTCGGTACTCGAGGTCACAACATCGACCGTGCTGGCGACGCCCTGCACCAGAACGGTTTCGGCGAAGGCGGACATCTGCAGCCCGACGTTGACATCCGGCAGGCGCGCGCCGGCCGTCACGGTGACCGAGACCTTCCGCTCCTGATAGCCATCAAGCACCACGCGCAACTGGTAGGTACCAGGCGGCAGGTCAAGCACATAGCGGCCGTCGACATCGGTGTAGACCGTATCTGTGCGGCCCTCCACCTCCACGGGTACTCCGGGCAGCGTGATGTTGTTGCGGTCGTCGCGTACCACGCCGGTGACTCGGACGGTCCGGGCAGCGGCCTGTTCCTCGCCGGCAGACGCGCGCACCTGCAGTAACGGGGAGGCCAGCAGCAGGATCGAGCAGACGCCCGACCCGAGAAGACGGGTGATCATGGGAAGCCTCAGGGCAATAGGGAACGAAGCCGAACTCGACATGCCTTCAGAGCGTATTGGCCGCGCGTGAAGCGTCGACGACGAAGATGTAACGGACGGGTAAACTTCATCGTCGACGGGCGCCGATAAAGACCGGATTGCTGAACAGCGTGGGCTGCCCGCCCCGGCGCACCACGACGGCGGTCCAGTCACCGGCCACCACCGGTACACGCTGAACGACCGAGGTCTCCGCGGATGTCAACGCCTGAGTGGCGACGACCGCTCCGTTTCGGATCCAGTCAAGCTGCTGCCCCGCAGCCCGACCGACCGCGGCCTCGAACCGCAGACCGTTCAGGACCGACGCGGGCACCTCATCGCCCATCTGCCAGGTGGTGACTCCATCTGTCGCCCGAAGGTCGAGGGTCGGCCCTTCTGGCCCGTCGACCCGCACATAGACCCGCCCCGACTTGAGACCGGCCACGAGGGCCCCTTCCGAGAGCGACTCGGCCCAGACGACCGTGGTCGGTTGCCCCAGCGCGTAGTCGGCGGTCTCATCCGGCGTGTGTTCGTCGCTGCCCCCCACGGCGGTCAGGCGATGCCCGCGATTGAGCCACCGGGCCCAGATCGCCCATCCCGACTGGGGACCGCTGTGCGTCATGCCATTGACGATCTCGACGCCGTCCACGGCATCCAGCATCGCCTCGTCGTCGACGTTCCAGCCGCAGCCCATGCAGGTTTCATCGTCCGGGCGGCCTGGATGATTGATCGACACAAACGCGCCGCCGCTGCGGATCGGGGCCATGACCTCCACCGGTGAGGCCTGCGGCGACGACAGACGGAAGTCGCTGAACGCCCGCTCGCCCACCGTGTTGGCGTGGCCGCGATACGTCGTCACCTCGCGGCCGGGCAGCAGCAGCATGGGCGCATAGAACGGCTGCAGGCGCGCCACATCAAGCCAGTGGGCGGCCGTGTTGTGATCAGAGAGGGTGACGAAGTCGAGCCCTGCCTGCCTGGCGGCGTCGAACACGACGTGCACGGGGCCGCCGATGGCCTGCGGCGTGCCGACTCGAATCCGGCCGTCCGAGTGGCCCGAGTGTGCGTGCAGGTCGCCGGCATACCAGCCCGGCCCGC
>JBIIDF010000117.1:0-8214 GCA_044238535.1 Vicinamibacterales bacterium | reverse complement strand
TCGGTCCACACGGTCAGCATTCCGCGCGGGCGCACGGCGCTGCTGGCCTCCGACCACCTGCCGCTGGCGGCTGACCTGCGCGTGCGCGTCTGAACCGCTACTCGCCGACGCGCCCGAAGACGAGGTGCAGCAGTCCGAGGTTCCGGGTGCGGAACGCGCCTTCGCACGACGCCAGGTAGTAATCCCACATGCGGATGAAGCGGTCGTCGAACCCCAGCGTCCGCACCTCGTCGAGGCGGGCAAAGTACCGCTGGCGCCAGTCGCGCAGCGTGTTGGCATAGTCGATGGGCCGGTCCTCGAGCCCCACCAGCCCCAGCCGTGTCCCTCGCGCCGTGACGTCGATCATCGCACCAATCGAGGGCAACATGCCGCCCGGGAAGATGTACTTCTGAATCCAGTCGCACTGCCGGCGATACGCCTCGAAGCGCGCATCGACCATCGTGATGGCCTGAATGCCCGCACGGCCGCCTGGTGCGAGCACCTCGTCGATTTTCCGGAAGTAGCCCGGCCAGAATTCTTCGCCCACCGCCTCGATCATCTCGATCGAGACCACCTTGCTGAACGAGCCCTGCACATCGCGATAGTCGCAGAAGCGGAATTCGACGAGATGGTCGAGCCCCTCCGCACGGGCCCGCTCTGTTGACAGCGCCAGCTGTTCACGCGAAACGGTGATACCCGTGACGCGACATCCGCGCGTGCGGGCGGCGTGCAGCGCCAGCCCGCCCCAGCCCGACCCGATCTCGAGCACATGGTCCTCGGCCGACAGCGCCAGCGTCTGGCACCAGCGTTCGAACTTCTGCTGCTGTGCCTGCTCGAGCGTATCGTCGCTGCGCAGATACACGCCACTCGAGTAGGCCATCGAGGGATCGAGGAACGTACGGAACAGGTCGTTGCTGAGGTCGTAGTGGGCCCCGATATTGCGCCGGCTGCCGTCGCGCGTATTCGCACGGCGGCGATGCAGCCAGTTGTTGCCGGCATTCAGCCACTCGGTCAGTCGCGACTCGAGCGACAGCACCGACTGGTTGCGCAGCACCAGGCCCACGAACGCCGCGAGGTCATCGGTGCGCCAGTCGCCATCCATGTAGGCTTCACCCGCGCCCATGTCACCCCGCAGCGCGAATTTGGTGAAGAACGTCTCGCGATCAATCCACAGCGTGACATGCGGCGCGGCGTCGGGCGCGCCGCCATGCAGCACCTCGCCGTCGGGCATGTGCACCGTGAGCCGACCCACCTGCCACTGCCCCAGCGCCGCCACCATCTGGCGTCGGGCCATCGGACCGATGACACGGTCGAGCAGCGGAACGGTGGGAGCCGACAGGGCCGGCTGACGAATCGAGAGGTCGGCGTTCGACATGAGATTAGGGCTCCGTGTGCTGTCGGGCAGTCTCAGGGGCGTAGGCAGGAACAGGATGATACGTGGCGCCCTTCCACCACAGGCGCAGGGCCTGCCAGTGAATGGCGGCGATCACGCGCAGGGTGAGCAGCGGATACTCGACCAGCATGCGCAGCAGCGCCCCGTCCGTCAGCGGGCGACGGTCGAGCGACAGACGCGAGACAAACTGCGCCTCGCCGCCACGATAGAGGTCGATGCGCGCCTCGAGGTGCCCGTCCGAGATCTGGAACTCGAACCGGTAGGTGCCGTCGAGCGTGAAGAACGGCGAGACATGAAACACTTTTTTCTCGTGCCACACGGTCTGCGCCTCGTCTGCGGGCAGCACATACACATGCCGCTGGCCGAAGGTGTTGTGCACCTCGCACACCACCGCCAGCAGGCGGTCGTCCTCGCCGTGGCAGAAAAAGAAGCTGACCGGATTGAACACGTAGCCGAAGGTGCGCAGGTTGGTCACCAGTTCCATGCGCACAATCCGTGCGGTGACGCCCGCCTCCCGCACCCGCGCCCGCACATCATCCGCCGTGATGTGGTCGGCGGCCCTGAACGTCAGCGGCCGCGGACGCTCGATGCCGAGCCAGGTGAAGGCCCGCGAGAGCCTCGGCAGTTCCTCGAGGTCGAGCCGCACCAGGGCCAGCCGATACCGGAACCCGTGCGCCCGCGGCTGCAGGCGGTGATGCATCACCTGCCCGGCCATCAGCGACGAGCGCCACGCCTCAGACACCGACACCGAGGCCTTTCACCACCGCCAGCGCCGACATCACGCCGTCTTCGTGGAACCCATACCGCAGATGCGCGCCGCAATACCAGGTGCGCCGCTGCCCGTTGAGCGCCGCCACGCGCGGCTGCGCGGCCACGGCCGCCCCGTCGAGAATCGGATGCGTGTAGTGCATCCGCGCGTGCACCGGGCCCTCCACCTGGTGGAGGGGATTGAGCGAGCACAGCAGCGCCTGTCCGGGGCGATGCCCCTGCAGGCGATTGAGATCGTAGGTCACCGAGACCGGCGAATCGGGCTGAAGGCAGTCGAGCAGATCGCAGTTCCACGACGCCTGCGCATCAGGTGCATCCGGCAGGAAGCGCGCATCCGAATGCAGCCAGGTGTCATTCGATGAGTAGCGGAAGGCGCCGAGCGCCTCGTGTTCCGCGGCGCTCGCATCGGCCAGCAGGTGCAGCGCCTGGTCGGCATGCGTGCCGATGACCACGGCATCGAAGCGTGCCTGTGCGCCGTCGGCCGTCGTAATCTCGACCCCGGCCTCGTCGCGCCGCACGCGCGTCACGGGCTGCCCGGCCCGGATGCCGTCACCCAGCCGCGCGGCCAGGGCGTCGACATACCGGCGGCTGCCGCCGACGATGGTGCGCCAGGTGGGCTGACCAGCGGCGGCCAGCAGGCCGTGGTTGTCCATGAAGCGCAGATACGACGCGGCGGGAAACGCCCGCATGTCAGACGATGACGCCGACCAGATCGCGCCGCCCATCGGCAGCACGAAGTGCCGGGCCAGATCGTCGCCGAAGCCGCCGTCATCGAGGAACGCGCCGAGCGTGCGCGCCTCGTCTCCGCGCGCAAGCGCCTCGCGGCCGAGTGCGAAGAACCGGAAGATGTCGCGCAGCAGACGCCAGTGGCGTGCGCTCAGCAGGCGCGAGCGCTGGGCAAACAGGCCGTCGAGCCCTCGGCTCGACAGTTCGAGGCGGCACCGGCGGCAGCGCACACTGAACGACATGTCGCTGGCGCGGCTCTCGATGCCGAGCTCGCCGATGAGGCGGATGAAGTTCGGATAGGTGCGCTCGTTGAACACCATGAAACCGGTGTCCACGGGCCAGGTCTGCCCGCCGAGGGTGAGCGCGTGGGTATGTGCGTGCCCACCGAGCCTCGGCTCGGCCTCATACAGGGTCACATCATGCGCCGCCGACAGCAGGGCGGCCGCCGTGAGTCCCGAAACTCCTGCACCAATCGCGGCGATTTTCACGTCAAACTCTGAGAACCCCGCGAGTGTATCGGAAATTCCCCGCACACCGTGGCGCAATCGCCTGGAGGTCGCCATGCTGACGCCCCGCGTTCCTTCGAGACTCCTGTGTCGCTGAACGGCAAGGCCGTGTGGCTGACCGGGGCCAGTTCGGGCATCGGTGAAGCACTCGTGCCTGCCCTGCTCGCCGCAGGTGCGCGCCTCACCATCTCCGCCCGCCGCGCCGACGCGCTCGCCGCCGTGGCGGCCCGTCACCCGGGTCCCTCGCTGCACGTGCTGCCACTGGATGTCACCGACCGCGACGCCGTGCACCGCACCGCCGCCGACGTGCGCGCACACTGGGGCCGTATCGATCTGGCGCTCTTCAACGCAGGCACACACATTCCGGTGCACGCGCAGTCGTGGAACGCCGAGGACTTCCGCACGCTCATCGACGTCAACTACATGAGCCTCGTCTACGGCATCGAAGCGGTCCTGCCCGACATGCTGGCGCGCCACGAGGGACACATTGCCGGTGTGGCCTCGGTGGCCGGCTACCGCGCCCTGCCGACGGCCGCCGCCTACGGCGCCTCGAAGGCCGCAGCCATCCTCATGCTCGACGCGCTGCGCTTCGACGTCGAACGCCAGGGCATTGCCGTCTCGGTCATCAACCCGGGCTTCGTGCGCACGCCGCTCACCGACCGCAACCGGTTCCACATGCCCGGCATCATCGATGCCCCTCAGGCCGCCGACCTCATCGTCCGCGGCCTCGCACATCGTGCGCACGAAATCCACTTCCCCGCGCTGTTTTCGTGGACGATGAAGCTGCTGCGGGTGCTGCCGTATCCGCTCTACCACCGGCTGGTGATGTGGAACACCCCCAGGTAGACACGCTGCCCCGCGGCCGCCAGTGGAGCTACGGTGCGCCCGCCTTCGCGCTGGCACTCTTCGGCGTTCCCGTCTTCGTCCACCTGCCCAAGTTCTACGCCGATGTGGCGGGTGCGCCGCTCGGCGCGCTGGGCACGGCCATTCTGCTGACCCGTATCTTCGACGGCATCACTGACCCGATCATCGGGGCCCTCAGCGACCGCACCCGGACACGTTGGGGCCGTCGCCGTCCGTTCCTGGTCATCGGCGCCCTGCCCCTGGCGCTGAGTGTGATCGCGCTGTTCGCACCGCCGTCGGGCGCGGCGGCCGCGCCCTGGTTCCTCGCCTGCATGACCCTCGCATTTCTGGCGTGGACCGTCGTGCAGATTCCCTATCAGGCGCTCGGCACCGAACTCGCCGGTGGACACCACGGCCGCACCACGCTCTTCGCCATCCGCGATGGACTGTGGATGCTGGGCACGCTCGTGGCGGCCGCGGCACCGGCGATCGTGCGGGCCGCACGCGACGCCACCGGCGCACCGCCCGACGAGGCCGCGGTGTTCCGCACACTGGGTATGGCCTATGCCGTGTTGCTGGCCGCGCTGCCGCTGTGGTGCGCCTGGCGCGTGCCCGAGCCCGCGGCGCCGGTTGCCAGGCAACCGGGCCTCACCCTCGACGGGCTGGCCGGTGTCTGGCGAGGCAACCGTCCGTATCGGCTGCTGCTGCTGGCCTACGCTGTCGCCTCGCTGGGCGGCGCACTCCCCGGCACGCTGCTCTTTTTCTACGTCGAACAAGTGCTGCAGGCACCGGCAGCGACCGATGCGCTGCTCGGTCTCTATTTCGTAGCGGGTTTTGCCGGTCTGCCCGTCTGGACGTGGGCCTCGCGGCGGCTGGGCAAGCTGCGGGCGTTCCTCGCGGCCACCCTGCTCTCGGTGGGCGTCTTTCTCGGCGCGCTGTGGCTCGGCCCCGGCGACGTCATGGCCTTTGCCGGCATCACCGTGCTGAGCGGACTCGGCTTCGGGGCCACGCTGCTGCTGCCCGCCTCGATGCTGGCCGACACGCTCGACTTCGAATCGCTCCGCAGTGGCACCCGGCGCGAAGGACTCCTGCTGGGTGTCTGGGGCATCGTCATGAAGGCCTCAGCAGCCATCGGGGCAGGCGTGGCCCTTCCCCTGCTGGGCTGGTGGGGCTACGTCAGCGGGGCGGCCTCGCAGCCCCCGGAGACCGTGCAGGCCATCCGGCTGCTCTACTGCGCCATACCGTGCGCATGCTACGCCGTCGCCCTGGCAATCGCCTCACGCTATCCCATCGACGCGCGCGAGCATGCGCGCATCCTGCGAGAGCTCGAGGCGCGGTCCGCTGGTGTCTGACGGGCGGCGAACCATGCCGGTGTCACATCGGAGCGAGCCGACTACGCGGGCAAGACAGGCATCGGACGGCCACGACCCGGTCGTGGCGGCGGGGGTGGGGTCAGCCGTCGCTACTCGGCCACGCCCAGCGGCGGTGCCCGGTGGCCTTCGGCTTCGGCATAGATCCGCGCCGGCACCGGCTGGATGTTCCAGGCCATCCCGAGCCAGCTCATCAGCACGATCACGTAGTAGGTGACGTCGAACTCCCACCAGTAGAAGCCATTGCGCGCGGCGCGCTGATAGCGGTGGTGGTTGTTGTGCCAGCCCTCGCCGACGGCGAAAAACGCTGTCAGTGCATTGTTGGTCGAGTCGTCGCGCGTCTGAAACCGGCGCGAACCCCACAGGTGGTTCACCGTGTTAATCGCAAAGGTCGCATGTGCCAGCGTCGTGGTCGGCAGCACGAAGCCCCAGACCAGCCACGGCAGTCCGCCAGCCAGATACAGACCTTCGGCCAGCGCCAGCGGGGGCGCCCAGTAATACTCGTCGAGCAACCGCAGTTCAGGGGCGTTCCCGAAGTCGCGCATGACGGGATTCGACCCCGGCACCTGCTTCCACCGGGCATCATGCAGGAACCAGCCCACATGCGCGTGGTAGAACCCGCTCAGCTTGGGGCTGTGCGGATCGCCTTCATGGTCGGCGTACTTGTGATGGTCGATGTGATTGCCGGCCCACCAGAGCGGGCCTTTCTGCATGGCCGCCGTGCCGACCAGCGCCCAGAAGAACCGCGCGCCGCGCGACATCTCGAAGGCACGATGGGCGAAGTAGCGGTGGAAAGACAGCGTCAGGCCTACGGCCCTCAGAAAGTGCGAGACGGCCCACAGCCCGACGAGGGGCCACGAGAACGGGACCACGAGCACCAGCAGCGAGGCCGCCTGCACGCCCCAGAAGACCATGGTGGAGACTGCATTCACCACGGGGGAGGCTAGCCTTCTTCTTCGAATTCTTCTTCCTCGATCATCCCGAAGCGGGTCGAGGGGCGCAGGGCTTCGCGGTAGTCATACAGCGCGAGTCCCGAGACATGACGGGGATTGGTGCACCCGGGGGCCTTCACCTCGAGGACGACGGTGACGGGGCTGGCCTCATCGGTACCGTCGCGAAACGTAAGTGCGCACCCGCACGACAGGTGCGCCCTGGTGAAGCCTTTGAGCATGATCCGTTGAGGATCTTACTACAGCAGCTCCTGGATCTCCCGCTCGAACGTCTCTTTGGGTGCGATGCCCATGTGGCGCTTGCAGACCTTGCCGTCCTTCGAGATGAGGAACGAGGCCGGAATGCCCCAGATGGGTCCGTAGGCATCCTGCACATCTTCGCGACCCAGTCCCAGCAGGACGGGATAGTTCATCTTGTATTCCTCGATGAAGGGACGCGCCTTCTCGGCGGTGTCATCGACGGAGTAGCCGACCACGATGAGGTCTTTCTTGTACTTGTCCTGCAGTTCGACGAAGCCGGGAATTTCGGCCTTGCACGGCCCGCACCAGGTGGCCCAGAAGTTGAGCAGAATGACCTTGCCCTTGTAGGTGCTGAGCGGCACGTCCTTGCCGTCCATGTCCTTGATGTTGAAATCGAGACGGGCCGGCGCGGCATCGGCATCGCAGGCCGGGGCGTTGGGATCGTCGGTCGCCTCGCCGTGCGATGCGGCCGGCGCGGGGGCATCAGCCGGCGGCATTGCCGCAGGGGTGGCGCTGCCATCGGCCACGGGAGTCTCGGTGTGCTCGTCGGCCTGCCAGAGGAACGGCACGCTGATGGCGAGTAGCGCAATCACCGTGGCAATCAGGGCCACGGCCCGCATCGTGGACGAGGACGGCGGGGCCGGCGACGGTGTGGGCGGCGTGGGTGTTTCCATCTCGTTATCTTTCCTCAACTTGCAGATGACGGGCCATCGTGTCGAGCGTCGTGCGCGAGCCGGCCGGCCCGACCAGCATGTGTGTGTGTCCGTTCTGGTGCCACGACACCGTGTCCGACGCCAGAATCGAGACCGGCGCCACCGCGTGCGCGCTGCCCTTCATCACAAACAGCGACACCGGAGTGTCTCCCACCCGATACAGGAGGTGCGCTGCCATGCCTCCGCCATAGAGGCATTCGCGGACCGAGACGAGACGGCTGTCGTCGACGCCGCCGGTTTCGGACACCGGCACCGACCACCCCTGCTGCCGGCGCATCGTCGCCTCGGCGTCCGCGGCGGAGATGGGGGTGGCGTGCAGGTCGCCGTCAATGAGGAAGCACTTGACGTGGTCGAGCGCCAGCTGCGCGGCCAGCACGACTGACGATTGTCCGGTCACCACCGGCAGCAGGCCGACGGTCACCACCAGCACCAGGGCGGCCGCAGCCGCGAGGGGCGACAGCCGGAAACCCCAGCCCGTGGCCACCGACTCACCCGCTTCGGCATGGGCCTCGCCGGCCAGTTTGGCCGCGACGCGCGTTCTGACTCCGGGCGGAGCCGTGACCTGCAGGGCCCGGCGATGGGTCACCAGCCGTTCGCGGACGGCGCGCTGGGCGGCCACCGCCGCCTCGCAGGCCGGGCAGCCGGCCAGGTGGCTGCGCAGGGCCGGGTCGACGACCGCGCCATCGGCATGGTCGGCCGAGAGCGCCAGCTGCACGTCAAAATGTT
>JBIIDF010000116.1:0-8265 GCA_044238535.1 Vicinamibacterales bacterium | reverse complement strand
GGAATGCCTCCGGATTCAGCTGGACCACGGCCCACACGGACGATGGCAGGGCGGGTGGTGGCAGATGAAACCAGTCGACCGGATTGAACAGCTTGTAGAGATTGAACGCCTGCGCTGTCTGGAGGGGACCCACGCCCGCCCACAGATTCAGTGCGACCTGAACGCCGCCCACGGCACAGGCGGCCACGCACGCGCGGCTCAGGGTCTTCCAGCGGGAGGGCCACGCGATCAGGCCGCCGAGTGCCATCCCCGCGACGACCGCTCCCGCGTGATACCGGAGCAGCACGGCACACCCGATGAGTCCCCCGGCCACCACGGCCTGCCGGCGCGCGTCGCGCTCGAGGGCATCGGCCAGCAGCAGCACGCCGAGCACCAGCGCAGCCGTCATCGGCATGTCGGGACTCGAGGTGACGGCGTGCTGGAAGACCTGCGGATGCAGCGCGGTCAGTGCCACACCCGCCACGGCCAGCGCCGGACCGGCCCGGCGTGAGAGAAATGCGCCGACCCCTGCCAGCAGCACCGCGGCTGACAGCACCGAGAGCAGAAACGCAAAGGCGAGGACGGCACTGCCTCCGAAGAGGCGCAGCAGCAACGGATAGCCCACGGGAAAAAATCCGTTGTGCAGGCTGCGGGGGGCAGTCGTCGAGAGCTGCTCGGCGATGACGAGCAGCCCCCAGAAATCATTCAGGGTGACGTAATACCCGGTCGCCCCCCCCCACCACGCCCAGAAGGCGGTGACCAGCAGCAGCGGCACCACCCACCAGGCACGACTCATTGGGCCGTCCCTGGACGGGCACCGGTCGACGGGACGGCAAACACGTAGAGCGCATGACCGCTGGCCGGGGGCTGAATCTCGGGCGCGATGGTGGCGGGCACCAGACGCGGACTGCCGCCGCCCACGCCCGTCGTGACCGCAATGTACTGGCGGCCGTTCGCCGTGAAACTGACCGGATAGCCCTGCACGGCTGTACTGAGGCGCGTCTCCCACAGCACGCGGCCGCTCCGCACGTCCAGGGCGCGGAAATAGCGTGACAGGTCGCCGATGAACGCGAGGTTCCCGCCCGTGGTGAGCGCCGCCGTCAGATACGGGGCCCGCTGGTCGCGTGTCCAGACCGGCTCGAGCGTGCGGGCGTTGTAGGCCGCCAGGCGCCCGATGTTGCCATCACTGCCGGGCATCTCGAAGAACCGCCGTCCGGCCGCAGTGCCACCTGAGCCTTCCACCTGCTCGACCTTGCGCGCGGCAATCTCCATGCACGACTGCGACAGGGGAATGACCAGCAGGCCCGACCCCGGGTGGTAACTCATGGCCTGCCAGTTGTGTCCGCCCTCGGTGCTCGGACATGCCGAGATCCACTCGTCGACCTTCTGCTGCTTGATGTCCTCGCGATACTCGGGAATGCCGGTCTCGGGATCGATGCGGGAAAACACGTTCTGGAACACGGTTTCACGATGCCCGAGGAACTTTCCCGTGCGCCGATCGAGCTTCCACAGAATGCCGGCCTTGCCGATGGTGAAGAGCACCTGCTCCTGCGGACTCAGGTCGACCAGCACGCGCTCGTACACTTCGTCGTGATCGAGCGTCTCGGCGGGGATGTGCTGCCGGTGCCACGCCAGCGATCCATCGCGCGCCCGCAGCGCCACGGTAGAAGCCCCATACAGGGAGGCGTCGGTGATGGCGTTGCCACGGCTCGCCGGCATCCAGGGCTTGGCCTGCGCCACGCCCCAGTAGGTCAGTTCCAAATCGGGATCGTAACTGCCGACGATCCACGTGTCGCCCCCCGCCCGCATGCGGTCGGGCAGGCTGCCCCAGGTGTCGCCGCCGGGCTCGCCGGTGCGTGCGATCGTGTGGAACTTCCACACAAGCGCCCCGGTGTCGGCGTCGTACGCGCTGATCATGCACCGCTCTTCCCGGTAACGATCACAGCCCTGCAACCCCTGCACCACCTTGCCCTGAATCACGATGGGCCCCGAGGTGTTCGAGAACCCTTTGGCCCGGTCGGCGATGGCAACGTTCCACATCTGCCGGCCCGTCCGTGCATCCAGGGCCACGAGGCGCGCATCAGTCGTGGCCAGGAAAATCTTGTCCTGGTAAATCGCGAGGTTGCGCATCGACCCGAACCCGATCGACTCGTTCGGGCCCACCTGATGTTCCCAGATGAGCTCGCCCGTGGCGGCGTCCAGCGCCTGCACCATGTTCATGGTGTTGGTGAGGTACATGATGCCGTCGTGCACCAGGGGCATCGTCTGATTTGATCCGCCTTCGTTCATCGACCACGACCAGGCCAGCGTCAACTGCCCGACGTTCTCGGTGGTGATCTGCGACAGCGGGCTGTAGCTCCACGCCTGATAGTTGCGGCGCGCCATCAGCCAGTCTCCGGGAGGCGGCGACTTCAGCATGGCGTCGGTGACCGGGGCGTACCGCGGCACGGTGCCCTGCACACTGTGCCCGCGCGACCGCGCGGCAGTCGGACGGGATCCTGCCCCTGGTGCCCCGGCCGCAGCCCCCTGCCCGGTGGACGCGGCCGGTGCGGCCAGCAGCGCGCTACGCACCGGGCCACTGGCCACCCGGCCTACCGGGTCGGTCGCCGCCACGGTCAGGGGCGTGGTGCCCACGGCGGCACCGTTGACGGCGAGCACGAAAGCGGCCACATCTGTGGCATCCGTTTCACTGAGGCTGCCGGGGCGGGCCGGAGGCATCGTCGACTGGATGTACTGAGCCAGTTCACCCACGCGACGGTCGCGCCAGGCAGCGACGAAATTCGGCCCCGCCAGGGTGGCGGCCTCGTTGCGTCCCTGCAGGTCGGACAGGTGACAGCCCGCACAGCGTGCCGTGTAAAGGGCACGCCCTCGGTCGACCTGCGCCGATGTCACCACGCCGGCTGGCATCGGCGATGCGGGGGGTTGCTGGGCGGGGAGCGACAGGCTGCCGCCCAGCGCCGCCAGTGTCAGGATCCCCAGTGCCTTGTGTCCGTGCGATGTCATCAGCGTTCTCCTCCACCCGGACGCGCGGGTGCCAGCAGCAGCCATCCCCACAGGTTGCCCTCGGGGGCCTTCTCGCTGTGCACTTGCACATAGAGCCGGCCATCCGACAGCGCCGTCACCTGGGCCGGTGTCAGGGCCACCCGGCCCGTCAGCGTGCCCTCGACCGCCGGGCTCACGGTCAGGTCCGCCACGGCAGCCCCCCGCATGCCGCGCACGGCACTCTGATGCAGTCGCGCCACCGTCGCTCCCGAACGCAGACCGCTGAACCGCCCGCTCAGCACCAGCGTGGCGCCCTCGAGGGTGGCTCTCACCTCGCCACGTCCGGCAATCGTGTTCTGCATGGCCACATCGAGCGGCACCACCGACAGTCGTGCCTGGTAGGTGGTCTCCTGTGCCAGCGACAGGGACGCGGTCACGAGCAGCATCACGGCCATCTGCAGCGCGCGAAGAGAGGTCTGAGTCATCGCGGTCTCCACTCGATGGCGTTCAGCGTCGCAGGCTGAGAGGCAGGGCCACACCCCCCACCGTCAGCGCCAGCAACCCGCCCAGCACGGGCAGTCCGTATCCGTTGGTGAGATAGCCGTAGGTCAGGATGATGCCGCTGGCCCAGTGGAAATTCAGCAGCATCAGCAGGGCGAGTCCGGACGCCACGCGCGTCACGACGCCCGTCAGCAGCGCGAGCCCCGTCGCCAGTTCAGCCAGGGGCACCACGCGCGCATGAATCGAGACGTAGGGCAGGCAGACCTGTTCCAGGTAGGCCCGGTTCCAGTCGGTGGCCATCGAGTGCCACTCCTGCAGGGTGGCCCCCAACAGGTCGGGATTCGTCAGCCACCCGACTTTGGCGACAGCCTCGAAGATGAAGAACACGCCGAGCAGTATGCGCAGCAGTGCCAGTCCCAGTGCCTGTGTCTTGCCCACGGTCACGCTCCCTCTGTCGCCCGCGGCACGTGTGCGCCCGGCGCCTGAAAGTGTAACGCGGTCATCGCTGCCCTCCCATCAGTAGCGGAACTCGACCCCCGAGTAGAAGAAGAGCGCCCGACCCCGACGCCCTGGCCCCAGCTGGCGGAGGAATCGGCCTTCGACCAGGTGCACCACGCCCGAGTCGAGTTCGATGCGGCGGCCGATGCGGTAGCGCAACCGATATTCGGTCTGCGTGCCCACATGCCGTCCCGCCGCCCCGGTCGGGTCTCCCAGTCCCACCGGCCGCCACCGGTCGCGGGCATTGGCCAGCCACACGCCGCGCACCTGCACCCACAGGTCGATGTGCCCGCGCGGCCGGGTCTGCAGCCACACACCTGGTGAGTTGAGATTGGCCCGTCCCAGCAGGTTGTAGAGGCCCACGGGGGCGAATTCAAATCGCCGCGCGCCCAGGAGGGCATCCCACGCGCCACTGCGCCCGCTGGCCGGGTCGGTCCCCGAGGCGTAGTCGGAAAACAGCAACACACGGGGTGTCCACAGCACCGAGGGCCAGTTGTAGCCCGCCTGGCTGTGCTGGAACCAGGCCCGGTGTGCCAGCGGTCCCACCTGGCCGCGCTGCGCCGCGGCTTCCACCTCATACTCCGCACGCCCATCACGCCCGAACGAGCCGAAGACCCGCACACCGCCGGTGTCGAGCACGCGCCTCGCGCCCGCAGGCATCGCCCTTCCGTCACGCCACGCGAGCGCATACACATCGACATTGGCCGCACGCCTGGCCGTCGACGTCACATACAGGCCGGTCAGGCCCGTGCGATCGAAACGCCGATCGCGGTGCACATCAGGCCAGGTGTAGAACACGGGCCGCACCGCCAGCGCCTGCACCGACCACGACCTGCGCCCCGCCCGGACGATGGCGCCGTCGTAGGCGTTGGTGGTGTTGCGGTAGATGTTGCGGGCAATGACGCGGCGGAAGCCGAAGTCGCGGCTGAACCGGCCCGCTTCAGCCTGGAACGACCAGCGGCCGCGCCCCACGTCCTGCCACGCGCGCCCGGCGAAGGCTTGCAGCACCTTCGTGTAATTCTCCTGCGCGGGCGTCACGGTCGAGCCACTGTCGTCGAGCGCGACGCGCGCATCCTGCACCTCGCCATAGACCCAGCCCGCGCGTCCGCCCACCCTCACTTGGAGCCGTGTACGGAAATCGAGTTGCTGGTCACTGCCGGTTTCGCTCGGGCGATACCGTGTGTCCATCGTTTCATAGCGCGTGCGCTGCTCGGCATGCACCTGCAGCCACGGCGGCAGTGCCGCGGCGCCAAGGCCGGGCCCGGTCGGCACGCCCTGCACGGGCAGCGGCCAGCGGGGGGTCGCGGGCAGACGCGGGGCCGGGGCCTGCTGCGCGGCTGCTGAGGCACTGATGGGGCCGGTGGCAGGCCTGGCACGCGATGACGGTGCCACTGACGGGGTATCGGCGACAGACGACGGGAGCGAGGCCGACGCCGGCGATGCCTGGGCCTCATCAACTACCGCAGCGCGCGAGGCGACACCTTCCGTCGGCCCTGCCGACGAGGCGGGCGTCTGGGCAGCCGCGGGCACGGACAGGCAGACTGCACACGCGATGGCCAGCCATGCACGGCCGCGCGCCCGACGTGCATGGTCGGACGTCCGCCACCTCACTGCGGCGCCTGCCAGGTCACGCGGCCGTGCATCAGCGTCGTGTGCGCCGTCACGGCATACAGGCGGTCCGCAGGCATCGTGAAGATATCGTCTGACAACACCACGAGGTCGGCCACGCGCCCCACGGACAGCACGCCCTTGTCGGCCTCCTCGAAACTGGCATACGCCGCATCGGCCGTGAAATGTCGGACGGCCGCCTCGACACTGATGCGGTGCTCGGGGTAGAACCCGCCCGCCGGCGTGCCGTCCGGTAACTGCCGTGTGACCGCCGCGTGGATGCCGCGCATGACTTCCATGGGAAACACCGGATGGTCACTCCCGAAGGCCTGCACGGCTCCGGCATCGTCAAAGAGGCGGAACGCGTTCGACCGCGACGCGCGCACCGGCCCGAGCTTGGGCACATAGCTGGTGAGCGTAATCGCGTCGGGACTCGCGAAAAGGGCCTGCGTCGAGGCAATGACCCCCAGCGACTTGAACCGTGGGAGGTCGTCGAGGGCAGGCACCTCGACGTGTTCGACCCGGTGGCGCCGTCCGGTGGTACCGTTCACCTGCGCAGCATGGGCATACGCATCCAGGGCCATGCGAATCGCGCGGTCGCCGATCGCGTGCAGCTGCACCTGCAGCCCGGCCTTGTCGTAGACCGCCACCGCCGCCTTCAGTTCGTCGTCAGTGAACATCGGAAGACCGCGATCATCGCGGTCGGCGTAGGGTTCGAGCATGGCCGCGGTGTATCCATCGACGGTGCCATCGATGAGGCCCTTGGCAATGCCGAACTGCACCAGTTGCCCGGCGTGCGAATCGCGCAGGGCGACATACGACGCCAGGTCGGCAGCGGTCGCATCCTTCTGGAAGGGCACCGCCAGGCGCAGCCGCACATCGACGGTCTGCTCGCGCAGCGCGCGTTCGTAGGCCTCGAACTCGACACCCGACGCCGCACTGCCGCTGGCCACCTGCAGTGAGGTGATGCCGTAGGACGCCGCCTTGCGCATCTGCTCGCGCAGCGACTGATACACCTGATCGGCCGAGACGGGCGGCATCTGCGATCGCACGAGCCGCGAGGCCGCTTCCTGCAGCAGCCCGGTGAGTTCGCCCGAGGCATCGTGCCCGATGCGGCCGTTGGGCGGGTCGGGGGTCTCGCGCGTGACGCCGCCGCGCTGCAGGGCCACCTGATTGGCGAGCACCATGTGCCCGTCACGATCGGTCAGGACGACAGGGCGGTCGGGAAATGCCGCATCGAGCGCACGCCGATGCGGCACCTGTCCCGGAAAATCGGAGGGCCCCCAGCCGCGGCCGGTCACCCAGTCGTCCGGTCCGAGTGTGGCGGCGAAGGCCTGCAGGCGCGAGACGATTTCCTGTGCACTGCCCGAGTCGATCAACTCGGCCGTGCGCGACGTGGGCAGATGCCAGTGGGCATCGTTGAACCCCGGTACCACACGCCGGCCGCCGGCATCGAGGCGGCGTGTCGTCGCGCCCGCCATCGCCGCAATGTCGGCCGTTCGGCCGAGGGCTACGATGCGACCCTCGCGCACCGCGAGCGCCTCGGCCTCCGGGGTGGTGCCGTCACCGGTCCAGATCCGCGCATTCAGCACGACCAGGTCGGGCACGGGTTCTGGCATCGGTGTGCCCGCACACGCCGCCATCAGGAACGTTATGGTAATCAGGCCCGAGACCGCTCGCAGTCGCCGCATGGGCGGAGAGTTTACTGCCGCGGGGCGGCGGCTGTCGCGCGTTGTTCTGCGGCGCGGCCGCGCTCGAGTTCCCGGGAGGCCTCATCGATGCGTCCGGCCCGCACCGCCACCTCGGCGAGGACGAAGTGCCCCAGCGCCACCGTGGACGACCCGCGCGGTGACAGGCCGATACCCTTCCGGGCAGCCATCGCGGCGGCGGCGGTGTCCCCCGAGGCCAGCAGCGCCTGCGACAGATAAAGATGCCCCTCGGCGAATTCACCGTTCGCAGCGACCGACTGTGCGAGCAACGTGCGCGCGCCCGCCATATCTCCGCGCTGCTGCAGGAGCCGGCCGGCGTTGAACAGGGCCTTGAAGGCGTCGGCGTGCTGCTCATACTCGCGGCGATACGCCGCGAGGGCGCCGTCCACATCGCCGCGGGCTTCGGCGAGAATGCCGAGGTTGAAATGCGCGAGGCGCACATCGGGTTTCACCTCGAGCGCGGCCCGGATCTCGCGGTCGGCCGTGGCGGCATCACCCCGCTGGAAGGCCAGGACACCGAGCGCCACCCGCGCGGCAGCCACCTTGGGGTCAATCGTCAGAGCCGCGTCGAAGTAGGACCGGGCCTGGTCGGTGCGGCCCGCATCCATGTGAATCTCCCCGGCCTGGAACTGCACGATGGCGTTCTTCGGATCGACGCGGAGATAGTGCTCATACCCGGCCAGCGCTTCCTCGTCGCGCCCGAGGGCACGGTAGGCGTTGGCCAGATTGATGAGCGCCACGTCATAGTCAGGCTTCAGGGCCAGCGCCCGCTTGAAATACGTGATGGCCTCGGTGTTCTTTCCCTGCTTGTAGGCCGCGTTGCCGAGGTTGAACCAGGCGTCGATGACGTTCGGGTCTTCCTCCACCACGCGCTGCAGCAGCGCGATGCCCTGCGCCGTGGCCGCCGGGTCCTCCGACAGCTCGCGCGCCTGGGTCATCAGATTGAAGAGCGCGATCTTGTCCTTCGGATCGGCCCGCACCACCGACG
>JBIIDF010000115.1:0-8293 GCA_044238535.1 Vicinamibacterales bacterium | reverse complement strand
CCGCCGGATCAGGCGGATCAGGCTGCGGTGCGACGAGAACAACGTCTTGTCGTCGAACGTGTACGGGGGGTCGAACGCCGCCGGATCGACGGCCACCGCCGGGCGGCTCCGGCGAAACTGCTCCAGCAGGTCCGACCGCAGGTGTTTGGGATCGAGAAACTTTTCGAGCCGCACACTCGCCAGCTCGCGAATCTGTTCTTCGGTGTAGTCGACGCCCCGCTTCTCGGCCAGGCGGCCGCGAATCTGCGTCATGATTTGCTCGACGTCGACCGATTCGGATCGGATGTTGAACTCAGACATGAAACTCCTTACGGCACACGTCCGTGGCTCGGAGGCCCGGAGGTGTCAAGACGGACGCAGGCACCGCAGCAGGGTACCCGGTATCCGGAAACGGGCAGGACGACTCGCGCTGCGGCCAGACCGGGGCGGCAGACGAGGTGACGAGCGGGGACGAGGAGGGCGAGAGGATGGCTCGAAGCATCGTGTCAGCTACCACCCGAACGGGCGATAGATGACCGCGACTACTGTGACGCCCCACAGGCCGACGCAGGACAGCAGCGGCCGATCAGTCAACAGCATCTCCGAGGGGTTTCCGCCGCCATCCTTCCGATGGACGATGTACAGATACCTGAAGAGGCCATAGATGGGAAACGGCACGGTCAGCACCAGCCAGTGCGTGCCGAAGCGTGCAGTCGTTTCCGGGCTCAGGCAGTAGATGATGTAGGCCACCAGCGTTGCTGCGGCGACCACCGCGATCATCTGATCGAGCAGATACGGGTCGTACTCCTCCAAAATCCGACGATGGCCGGCTGCTCCCGCCGCCAGCAGCGTCAGTTCGTGCCGACGCTTCGTGAGGCCGAGAAACAGGGCCAGAAGAATGGTGCAGATCACCAGCCAGTCGCTGATGGGCACCCCGATGACCAAGCCACCGGCGACCGCCCGCAGGACGAAGCCGAACGCAATGGCCATGACGTCGAGAATCACCACGTGCTTGAGCACGCGGGTGTAGGCGGCCTGGAGAACCAGATAGGCCGCGGCGGTGATACCGAAGGAGGTCTGCAGCCAGAAGGCCACCGAGAGGCCGAGCGCAATCAGGACGAGGGCCCACGCGACCGCCGTGGGGGCCGCTACATGACCCGCGGCTATCGGGCGATGCCGCTTGACCGGATGCTGTCGGTCGGCCTCGCGGTCCGAGACGTCGTTGAGCAGGTAGACGGCTCCGGATAACCCGCAAAAAATGGCAAAGGCCGCCAGTGCCTGCAGCACGGCGGCCGGGTCCAGCAGGCGACGGGCGAACAGCAGCGCCGCGAAGACCAGCAGGTTCTTGGTCCACTGCTCCGGCCTGAGCGAATGCAGAACGCTCACGAAGGAGGACTCGTGCGGGTGCTAGACCCCAAAGCTCGCCACGGCGTCTGCTTCCGTGTCGAAGGTCTCGAACACCGTCAGCAGCTTCGTGATCGACAGGAGGTCTTCAATCCGCTTGGTCAGGTTGACCAGCTTGAGGCTGCCCCCCTGGCGCTTGACCGTGGTGTAGGTGCGGACGATTTCCCCGAGGCCGGCGCTGTCGAGATACTCGACGCCCGCCAGGTTGAGCAGCAGGCGCGTGTGGCCGGAAGCCAGCACGCGGGCAATCGTATCGCGCAGGTGCTCGTCTCCATCGCCCAGGGTGATCTTGCCCTGCAGGTCGAGAATGGTGACGCCGTTCACCGTGCGTTCGGTGATGTCCATGGCAGACAATCCTTACAGTCAGAAAGTGAATGCGACCGCGCCCGGGCCCTCATGGAGGACGCCCAGGCTGCGGCCGCATCGTATCACGGGCTAATCGGTGTCCCGGCGCATCTTCTTCCGGCTGCGCTTGCGGGCCAGCGCCTGCTTGGCGCGGCGCTTGTCGCCCGGCTTCAGGTAGAAGGAGTGCTTCTTGATGTCCTTGATGATGTCTTCCTGCTGCACTTTGCGCTTGAATCGGCGCAACGCACTTTCGATCGACTCACCTTCCTGAATCTTGACTTCGGCCATAGGAACACCCCCTTTCCTGTCGGGATCGCGGCGGATCTGGCCGCTCGCGTCAATGTCGGGGGCAGGCCCTCTCCGGACCTGCACGCCGAGCATGCTAGGCTACCACAGTCTCCGACCCCAGCTGTCATGCGTATTCTCATCCTCGGAAGCGGCGGCCGCGAACACGCCCTTGCCTGGCGCCTCGAGCGCGACCCCGACGTCTCGGCCGTGCTGTGTGCGCCCGGAAATCCCGGTATCGCCCACCAGAGACCCGTCTCCCCAGTCAACCCCGCGAGCCCTGACCAGGTTCTGGCCCTCATTGATGCCCATGGCATCGACCTGACCGTGGTCGGACCGGAAGCCCCCCTGGCCGCCGGACTGGTCGACCGGTGCATCGCCGCCGGGCATCCGGTCTTCGGGCCGACAGCCGCCGCCGCCCGCCTCGAGACCAGCAAGGCGTTTGCCAAGGCCTTCATGGAACGGCACCATGTGCCGACGGCACGGTATGTCACGTGCCACACCGCCGCCCAGGCAGTGGAGGCCATCCGCAGCGGGCATCTCGGCGCGGCGATCGTCGTCAAGGCGGACGGCCTCGCGGCGGGCAAGGGTGTGGTGGTCGCACCGGACCACGCCACCGCCGAAGCCGCTGTCCAGGCGGCCATGGTCGATGCCGCCTTCGGCGAGGCTGGCCGGTGCGTGGTGCTCGAGGAATGCCTGTCGGGCCCGGAAGTATCGTGTTTTGTGGTGGCCGACGGGGGCACGTTCCGCTGGCTGCTGACCGCGCAGGACCACAAGCGCATCTTTGACCACGACGAGGGACCCAATACCGGAGGCATGGGGGCCTTTGCCCCCAGCCCCCTGATTGATGCCGCGCTTCAGACCCGCATCGAACACGACATCATCCTGCCCGTGCTCCGGGGCATGGTGGCGGAGGGGCATCCCTTCCGAGGCTTTCTCTACGCCGGACTGATGCTGACAGCCCTCGGCCCCAAGGTCATCGAGTTCAACGTGCGGTTTGGAGACCCCGAGGCGCAGGTGGTGCTGCCCCTGATTGATGCCCCGCTGGCGTCGCTGCTGATGGCTGCCGCGACAGGGCGCCTCCAGGACACCCCTGCTGATGTGCGATTGACCGACGACAGAGCCGTCGGAGTCGTACTGGCCGCGCGCGGGTATCCCGGTCAGGTCGAGACCGGTCAGGTCATCGGGGGCCTCGACCGTCTCGTCACTGAACATCCCGACGTGCTGGCCTTCTTCGCCGGCGTGGGCGAGTCGAGCGGGCAGCTGGTGACGGCCGGCGGCCGCGTCATGACGCTGGTCGCGAGGGCCCCATCGTTCGCCGAGGCGATCAGCCGAGTCTACGAGGCCGTGCACGTCGTGTACTTCGAGGGCATGCAGTGGCGCCGGGATATCGGCCGCAAGGCCATCGGCGCCGGCGCCGTCTGACCCTGGTGGGACGAGCACCTACGACGCCGGGGGCGTCACCAGCGTCGAGATGGCATCGTCGAGATGCCCGCGGAAGCCGTCCGGATTCCGTCCTTCGGGAACTTCCAGATACGTCACCGCCCCGGTGCCCAGGTCCAGGGCGGTGCGCAGGCGCCGTCCGCCCAGGGCATCGCCGTCGTACGTGCCCGACAGCACAAAAAACTTCACCGCCCGCACGGCCGTGGCGCCCTTGGACTGGTTCGTAATGACCGTGCGGGTCTGCACCGGAGGTGCCAGGGCCGCACAGAGCGCAAACACTGACGGATATTCGACGGCGAGGTCGACGGCACCGTAGGCGGGAAGGCCTGCCCCCATGATCAGCCGCTGATCGGGCGCAGGGAGGGTGCGGAACCGGCGGTCGACCGCCGGGACGAGCTCGGTCGCCATGAACGCACGCCAGCTTACGTTCCGCGAGTATTCCTCAGCCCGTGCCCCCGGCTCCACGAACACCCCGATGACCGGAGGAATGGCCCCCCGGGCAATCAGCCGGTCGAGCACCTGCGTGACCTGCATCTTCTCCACCCAGTTCGACCCGTCCAGCATGTAGACCACCGGATACCAGGTCTGCGACTGTTCGTAGCCAGGCGGCGTGTAGAACCACACTCGGCGAGGGCCTCCCAGATAGCGCGACGCCACGTCGTCGGCGACGACCGTTCCGGCCGGGACGGCTGAGGTGTCGTCCAGTTCCGGTTGCGCAATCCACTGGGGCATCCGGATCTCCGACCGGGGAGTCGTCAGCGACAGCGACTGCCGGGGATTCCTCGGGTCCGCGAGCAGCGTGCCGCTGTAATCGAAGACATACTCGGCGCGCGCGTTCGTGTAGACCGACGCCTCGTGATACGCCCAGTCGGTGCCGGCAATGGGAATGGGCACGCCCAGGGTGGCATCGGGCCCGGTCGGTCCGGTTCCGAAGCCATTGAAATCACCCAGGATGCGGGGAATCACCCCGTCGCGCTGCTGCACCATGAAGATGGCGCGCGACTGTCGTTCAATAAACGGTGTGCCCCCCTGTCGGGCGATGTAGGTCTCGATGATGGGCCCGCGCTGGTCGGCCGGTGCCGCCGACACCTGGGCCAGCATCTGCCGGAATGTGGTGGGCGGCGCAGCCGGACCACACCCCGCCAGCAGCACCGTCAGCATCCAGAGTCCCCGATAGCGTCTCACGATGACATGGCCTCCGATAGTCGCTGCGCCGGTGTCTGGCGCCCGTGTCCCTCAACGATGAGCTGTCCGCAGGCGGCTCGAATGTCTCGGCCTCGGCTCTTCCGGACCGAGACGACCACGCCCCGGTCGGCCAGCATGCCGGCAAAGGTGCTGACGCGGGAGTCGGATGGCCGGTCGAATGGAATGCCCGCCGCCTCGTTCAGTGGAATCAGATTTACCTTGCCACGGATGCCGTCCAGCAGTCGCGCCAGACGCCGCGCATCGTCGGGACTGTCGTTGACGCCAGCCAGCATCACGTATTCGAACGTGATCCGATTGCGCCGACCCACGGGAAACCGACGGCAGGCCTCGAGAATCTCGCCCAGCGAATACTTCTTCGTCGGCGGGACGATCGCCGCACGCTGCGCCTCGGTGGTGGCATGCAGCGAGATCGCGAGGTTCGGCATGAACGGTTCGGTCGCCAGGCGGTCGAGCATCGGCACCAGACCGACGGTCGAGAGCGTGACGCGGCGGGCGGTCATGGCCAATCCCTGAGGGGCGGCCAGCAGGCCCAGTGCCCGCATGGTGGCATCGTAGTTGTGCAGCGGCTCGCCCATGCCCATGAGCACGATGTTGAACGGGGCGTCGCGCAGACCGGTGGCCCCGGCCAGAACGCGCACCTGCCCGGCAATTTCGCCCGCAGACAGGTGCCGCACGAGCCCCATCTTCCCCGTGAGGCAGAAGGCGCACCCCATGGCGCACCCGACCTGGGTCGAGATGCAGAACGTCTGCGCCGGGGTGTCGGGGATGTACACCGACTCAATCTGACGGCCGTCTGCCAGGCCCAGCATGAACTTCCGGGTGCCATCGTCCGACTGCCACTCCCGCAGGAGCACGGGCGTTGCCACGCCTGCCTGGGTGCCGAGGGCCTCGCGGAGCGCCTGCGGCAGGTCGGACATCGCGGCCGGATCGGTCACGCCCCGTTTCCAGATCCACTGAAAGATCTGGCGTGCACGAAAACGACGATGCCCGAGCGACTCGACGAACGTTTCGAGTTCGTCAAGGGTCTGGTCGGCGAGATCGACGCGGGTAGGGGCAGCCACGATGTCCTTCCAGTGTAGCAAGGCCCCGCGGCCGGCGATTGCGTGACCCGGCGAAAGCTGGTACCATCAGAAATTCCTTTTGCTGCAATTACTTAGCAGCAAACCCACTGCCGTGCCCGACACCAGCCTCCGACGAGACGTTCTCAGCAGCGGCATCCGACTTGTGACCGAAACCATGGCGCACGTGCGCTCGGTGTCGGTGGGCATCTGGCTGTCGCGGGGGTCGCGTCACGAGACGGCCGAGCAGGCCGGCATCGCGCACTTTGTCGAGCACATGCTCTTCAAGGGCACCGCCACGCGCACGGCCGAGGGCATCGCCCAGGAAGTCGACTCCATCGGCGGTCACCTCGATGCGTTCACCTCTAAGGAATACGCCGGCTACTACATGAAGGTGCTCGACGAGCACTTGCCGATCGCCGTCGAACTGCTGGCCGATCTGGTGTCGCATCCGACGTTTGCGGCGGCCGACATCGCGAAAGAGCAGAAGGTCGTGCTCGAAGAAATCAAGATGGTCGAGGACACCCCCGACGATCTGGTGCACGAGATCTTCTCGGAGTCGTTCTGGCCGGACCATCCACTGGGACGTCCGATTCTGGGCATCCCGTCGACCGTGTCCGCGCTCGACAGCGCCGCGCTCCACACGTATTTCGGGCAGACCTATGCGGCGCCGTATCTCTCGGTGGTTGCCGTCGGTCATCTCGACCACGACGATTTGAAGGACCGCCTGGAAGCGGCCCTGCGCGACGTGCCTCGCATCGGAGCGGCGGTGGACATCGCCCCGCCCGTGCCTTCGGTCGGCCGTCGGCATCGCCGCAAGGAGCTCGAGCAGAGTCATGTGTGTCTCGGCTCGATGGCCCTGCCGCAGTCGCACCCCGACCAGTACGCGGCGTATGCGCTCAATACCGTGCTCGGAGGCTCAATGAGCTCGCGACTGTTCCAGCGCGTGCGCGAGCAGCGCGGACTGGCCTATGCCGTATCGTCGGGTGTCACGTCCTATCGCGATGCCGGCGCCATCAGCATCTACGCGGGCTGTGCACACGAGGCGGTGCCCGAACTGGTCGATGTCGTGCTCGGTGAACTGCGCGACCTGCGTGAGGTTCCCGTGCCGGCCGACGAACTGCGGCGGGCCAAGGACCATCTCAAAGGGTCGCTGATGCTGGGGCTCGAAGGCACGTCGAGCCGGATGTCCCACCTGGCCCGGCAGGAAATCTACCGCGACACCACCGAATCGCTGGACGACATGCTGGCGGCCATCGAGAAGGTGCAGGCCGATGACGTGCAGCGGCTGGCCCGCGAATTTTTCGCCGAGGGCGCGGTGGCCAGCACCGTGCTGGGGACAGCTTCTGAAGAGGAGTCCGAAGGATGATTCCGCGCTACACCCATCCCGAGATGGGGCGTATCTGGACGGAGCAGCGGCGCTACGAATCGTGGCTGCGCGTCGAAGTGGCGGCCGCCGAGGCCATGGCCGAGGTTGGCATGGTGCCGGTCGAGGCCGCGCGCGACCTGCGCGAGCGCGGGGCATTCGATGTCGCCCGCATTGAGGAAATCGAACAGACCACGCAGCATGATGTCATTGCGTTCACCACGGCCGTGGCCGAGAAGGTGGGGCCCTCCGCGCGGTGGCTCCATTTCGGGCTCACCTCGTCCGACGTCGTCGACACGGCACAGGCGCTGCAGATGGTCGAAGCGTGCGACCTCATCCTGGTCAACCTGCGGGCGCTGGCCGAGGCCATCGATGGGCGGGCGCAGGAGCACCGGCACACGCCGATGATCGGCCGGACGCACGGCGTGCATGCCGAGCCGATGACCTTCGGTCTCAAGATGGCCATGTGGTACGCCGAGGTGCAGCGCGACATCATCCGCGTGGAACGCGCGCGTGACGCGGTGCGCGTCGGCAAGATTTCCGGCGCGGTCGGGACGTTCGCCCATCTCGACCCGTCGATTGAAGCGGCCGTCTGTGCGCGGCTCCAGCTGACGCCTGCCCCGATTTCCTCGCAGGTCATTCAACGCGATCGTCACGCCGAACTACTGTCGGCGCTGGCCATCACCGCGGCCTCGCTCGAGAAGTTTGCCCTGGAGATCCGCGGCCTGCAGAAGACGGAAATCGGCGAGGTGGAAGAGCCGTTCCGCAAGGGCCAGAAGGGCTCGTCGGCCATGCCGCACAAGCGCAACCCCATCGGGTGCGAGCAGGTCGTGGGGCTGGCACGGCTCATCCGTGCCAATGCCATGGCAGCACTCGAGAATGTGGCGCTCTGGCACGAGCGCGATATCTCGCACTCGTCGGTCGAGCGCGTCATCCTCCCGGACAGCTTCATTGCGCTCGACCACATGCTCCGGCGCTTCACGCGCATCGTGGCCGGCATGGTGGTGTATCCCGACCGGATGCGCGAGAATCTCAACCGGTCGCGCGGGGTCGTGTTTTCGGGGCAGGTGCTGCTCGAGTTGGCGCGGCGCGGCGTGTCGCGTGAGCAGGCCTACGAGTGGGTGCAGCGTAACGCCATGCAGGCCTTCCACGAGCAGCGCGACTTCAAGGCCCTGCTGCTGGCCGATGCCGATATCATGGCGCAGCT
>JBIIDF010000114.1:0-8317 GCA_044238535.1 Vicinamibacterales bacterium | reverse complement strand
TTCAATGGCCTTCTGCACCCGCTTGCGGAGTTGGGCGACGTCGGTCACAGCGAAATCACTCCCGACGATGACAACTGATCGATCATCTGTTGATCGTAGCCCAGTTCGGTCAGCACGGCGCGGGTGTGCTGTCCGAGGAGCGGTGGCGGTGTGCGCACCGACGGGGGCGTCGCCGAAAGTTTGAGGGGGGAACCCATCACGCGGGTGGGGCCGGCCGTGGGATGGTCCACGGAGGTCACCATGTCGCGTGCCTCGAGCTGCGGGTCGGACAGCACCTCATGCAGATCGCGGACGGCGCCGCATGGCACGCCGGCCGCGTGGAACCGTGTGGTCCACTCGGCGCGCGTGCGGGCCTGCAGGGCCTCGACCAGCAGCGGGCGCAGGTCGTCGTAGTGCGTCAGTCGGTCGCGATTGGTGAGGAAGCGTGGGTCCTCTGCCAGCGCGGGCCGGTCAATCGCGGGACAGAACCGTCGCCAGATGCCGTCGTTGCCGACCGCGACCACCAGGTCGCCGTCGCGCGTCGGCAGTGTCTCGTACGGGGCGATCGTGGGATGCCGGTTCCCCAGTCGTCCCGGGGCCTGCCCCGTCGCGAAGTAGTTACCGGCCTGATAGGTCAGCAGTGCCGCGGTGGTGTCGAGCATCCCGATATCGACCCGCTGTCCGTCGCCCGACTGCGCCCGGTGATACAGCGCCGCCGTGATGGCCTGCGCGGCGAACATGCCGGCGACGATGTCCGAGATGGCCACGCCCATGCGGAGCGCGGGTCCGTCCGATTCTCCGGTGAAACTCATCAGCCCGCCCTCGGCCTGAATCACCGCGTCGTAGCCGGCTTCGCTGCGGCGGGGACCGGTCTGCCCATAGCCGGAGATCGACGCGTAGATCAGGCGCGGGTGACGTGCGCGCACGGCCTCGGCACCGAACCCCGCACGGTCGAGCGTGCCGGGCTTGAAGTTCTCGACCAGCACATCGGCCTGCGCGATGAGCCGCTCGAGCACGGCGGCCCCCTCGGGCGACTTGAAGTCGAGCGTGACGCTGTCCTTGTTGCGATTGATGCTGAGGAAGTAGGCGCTCTCCCGGCCGATGAAGGGCGGACCCCACGCGCGGGTGTCGTCGCCGGTCCGCGGGTGTTCGACCTTGATGACGCGCGCGCCGAGATCGGCGAGCATCATCGTGCAGTAGGGACCAGACAGCACACGCGTCAGGTCGACGACGGTCAGGCCGTGCAGCGGGCCGTTCATGACATCTCCTCTGGAATCGGGGATCGGGCAATGCGTGCGAGATCGGTGACCACCGCGTAGGCGGTGTGCGTCAGGGTGCCGCCCCGCTGGACAATCCCGAACTCGCCGAGCGGATCGAGTGAGAGATAGAGGGCGTTGTCGGTGTCGGCCACGCCGGCGAGCGGGTCGTGCGAGGGCAGCGCACACGGCGCCACGGTGGCGCGGATGCCGTCGGGGGTGCGTGTGGCCGAGGCGACCAGACGCAGCCGATGCCCCGTGGCTTCCACCTGCCGCACGTCGTCTGCGGTGAGGTGGCCGATGCCGGTCCGGGTCACGTCGTGCGGCGAGAGCCGTCCCTGCATGAGTACGTTGACGAGGGCGGCGGTCTTGGCTGCGGCATCCCACCCGTCGATATCAAGGGACGGGTCGGCCTCGGCGATGCCGCGTGCCTGCATTTCGGCGACCGCGTCCCCGAACGGCTGTCCCCCCGCGAGCGCCGACAGGACGAAGTTGGTGGTGGTGTTGATGACGCCACGGAAGCCGGTGACGCGCACACCCGGCAGGGTCTCGCGCACCAGATTGAAGACGGGAATGCCGTCCATCACCGCGCCCTCGTGCAGGAACCAGCGCCGGCGCCGGCGTGCCTCGGTCGTGAGCGTGTGTGCTGCGAACGCCGCAGGTCCCTTGTTCACCGTGACGGCATGCAGGCCGTGCGCAAGGGCGGTGGCGATGTGGGAGCAGGCCGGCTCGCCGCGCGTGATGTCGAGCACGGTGGATTCGACGCAGACCAGATGACCGCGCCCGGCATCCCCCGCACAACGTTGCGCCACGTCGGCAAGCACGCCAGACCCTGTGGTGTCGACGGGCCCTGGCCCGGTGTGCAGGTCCGCGAGGGTGTCGCCGCGCGACACCCGCACGAGGGCCTCGGCGGTGTCGAGTCCGCGGGTGTCGATGGCCAGACCGTGACGCCGCGTGGCGATCGCGACGACATCGGCGGTGAAGGGCAGTGCGTCGGCCATCTCGTCGAGCAGGGACACGAGGCGCCGTCCGACGTGGCCGAAGCCCACGAGGGCCAGTCGCAGGTGCGGACGGCCCGCTGGCGCAGCGGCATGCATGCGCGGCAGTATACTTTCGACATGATACGGCTGCCGATGATCGCCCTGTGCACGGTGCTGCTGCTGCGCGCCGATGTCTCGGCCGGGCAGACGACGACATCGGTGCCGGTGGTCGTGATGCAGGGCACCGGTGTGGTGCGGCGCGCCCCCGACCAGGCGCTGGTGCGCATCGCAGCGGAAACCCGCGCGGCCACCCCCAGAGCGGCCCAGGAAGGCAGCGCGGCGGCGATGACCGCGGTGATGGCGCAGCTGACCACGGCCGGCATTCCGCGTGATGCCGTGCGGACGGTGGCGGTGACGGTGCAGCAGGAATTCGACTATCAGAACGGCCGGCAGGTGCCGCGGGGATTTGTGTCGCGCAATGCGATTGAAGTGCGTGTCGACGACCTCGCGCGGCTGCCTCAGGTGCTCGATGCGTCGGTGGCCGCGGGCGCCACGTCGGTGCAGGGACTCGAGTGGACAATCAGGAACCGCGCCGCGGCCGAGCGCGAGGCCGTGACGCTGGCCGTGGCCGATGCCGTCGCGCGTGCCGAGGCTGCCGCGGGTGGTGCGCGACGCACGCTCGAAGCCATCCTGCGCATCGAGGAAGCGGGCGCCGTGATGGCCGTGCGCAGTGAGCCGATGCTGATGCGCACGCGCGTGGCTCAGGAGGCGACGACAGCGACGCCGGTCTCCGAGGGCGAGATCGAGGTGCGCGCCTCGGTGACCGTCACCGCCAGCCTCAAGTGATGACGATGCCCGATGCCGGCGTACTGCCGCCACTGACCCCGGAGGAAGTGCGGCGCTACAGTCGCCACCTCATCCTCCCCGAAGTGGGCGTCGAGGGACAGCGGCGCCTCAAGCAGGCGCGCGTGCTCTGCGTGGGCGCGGGCGGCCTGGGGTCGCCGGCCGCGATGTATCTCGCGGCCGCCGGGGTGGGCACGCTGGGCCTGGTCGATTTCGATGTCGTCGACCTCAGCAACCTGCAGCGCCAGCTGCTGCACGGCACGGGTGACGTGGGCCGTCCCAAGCTCGAGTCGGCCATCGATCGGCTGCACGCGATCAACCCGCACGTCAACGTCGAGCCGCATCACACGGCGCTGACCTCGGCGAACGCGCTCGACCTGCTGCGCGACTACGATGTGGTCCTCGACGGCACCGACAACTTTCCGACGCGCTATCTGGTGAACGACGCGTGCGTCCTGCTGCGCAAGCCCAATGCCTTCGGCAGCATTTTCCGTTTTGAAGGGCAGGCCTCGGTCTTCGGTGTCGAGGGCGGGCCGTGCTACCGCTGCCTCTATCCCGAGCCGCCTCCCCCGGGGCTCGTGCCGAGCTGCGCCGAGGCCGGGGTGCTGGGCGTGCTGCCGGGCATCATCGGCACGATCCAGGCGACAGAAACCCTCAAGCTGCTGCTGGGCATCGGACAGCCGCTCATCGGGCGCTTCCTCGTCTTTGAGGCGCTGCGCATGCGGTTCCGCGAACTCACGCTCAGGCGCGACCCCGAGTGTCCCGTGTGCGGTGACCATCCGACGGTGACAGCCCTCATCGACTACGAACAGTTCTGCGGGGTGTCTCCCGCGGCGGTCGTCTCCAGCACAGCCACGGCCGGGGCACCGGCGCCGGCGCCCGACATCACCCCGAGGGCCCTGCGCGACTGGATGGCGGCCGGCACTCCGCTGGTGGTCGTCGATGTGCGCGAGCCGCAGGAGTGGGACATCTGCCACCTGCCGGGTGCGGTGCTGATTCCGCTGGGCGAGCTGCCGCAGCGCCTCGGTGAACTCGATCCGGCCGTGCCCGTCGTGTGCCAGTGCCGCTCGGGCATTCGCAGTGCCAGGGCCGCGCAGTTCCTGCGCCTTCAGGGGTTTCAGGATGTGCGGAACCTGACCGGCGGCATTCTCGCCTGGGCCGACGAGGTCGACCCGACCGTCCCGAAATACTGAGCCTGCCCGCCGCGCGCGAGGGGGCCATTCCCCCCTGGCGACCCGAAATCGGACTTGTCTGGTCCGATTCCTGCATCTAAACTAGGACATTGGGAGTCGTATATTACGCGCCATGCTGAGGCTGTCGAAAAAGTCAGACTACGCCCTGATGTCGATGAAGCATCTGGCCACCCGTCCGGGTGAGCCCGGCGCGGCCAGCGCACGCGAAATTGCCGAGGCGTACAGCATTCCGCTCGACCTGCTGGCGAAGGTGCTGCAACAGCTCGTGCGTCAGCAGCTGCTCGTGTCGGTCCAGGGCACCCGCGGCGGCTACCGGCTGGCCCGCACCCCCGACGCCATCACCGTCGCCGACATTGTGCAGGCGATGGATGGCCCGTTCACGGTCACCGCCTGCTCGCCAGACGACCACGCCTGCGACCAGTACAGTACCTGCAGCATCCGCGACCCGCTGTGGAAGATCCGCAACCGCATCTTCCAGACGCTCAATGCGGTCACGCTTGCGGAAATGGCCGTCGACCCGGTGCCGACGCCCGATGTGGTACCCCTCACCTTCGTGGGGTCGCGTCCGTCATGAGCATGTATCTCGATCATCACGCCACCACGCCGGTCGACCCGCGGGTCGTCGAGGCGATGCTGCCGTGCTTCACCGAGCACTTCGGCAATGCCACCAGCCGCCTGCATCGGCACGGATGGGACGCGCAGCGCCTGGTCGAGTCCGCGCGACGCGAGGTGGCGGCCCTCGTGGGAGCGCCGGCCCGCGCGCTGGTGTTCACCAGCGGGGCCACCGAGGCGAATTTTCTGGCTATCGACGGAGTGGCGGAGGCCCCTCCCGTGACCCGTCGCACGATTGTGACGGTCGCCACCGAGCACGCCTCGTTGCTCGACGCCTGCCGCCGGGTCGAGGCCCGGGGCCTGCGTCTTCTCGTCCTGCCGGTCGAGTCCGACGGTCGCCTGTCGCTCGACACGCTGCGCAGGGCCGTCGGCCCGGACACGCTGCTGGTGAGTGTGATGCTGGCCCAGAACGAAATCGGGGTCATTCAGCCGCTGGCCGATGTGGCGCGCGTGGCGCATGATGCCGGCGCTCTCGTGCACACCGATGCGGTGCAGGCCCTCGGAAAGATTCCTGTAGACCTGGCGGCCCTCGACGTCGACCTGGCCTCATTCAGCGCCCACAAGGTGTACGGACCGAAGGGGGTGGGTGCCCTGTATGTGCGGCCCGGCATCGAACGTCGCCTCTCGCCACCGATGCGCGGCGGGGGGCAGGAACGCGGGCTGCGCGGCGGCACCCTCAACGTCCCCGGGATCGTCGGCTTCGGTGCAGCCTGCCGCCTTGCGCACGGTGAACTCGCGACGGAGGCGTCGCGCCTGTCTGCCCTGCGCGACCGTTTGTGGTCGGCGCTGCTGGCGCAGGTGCCGGGTGTCCGGCGCAACGGCGCGGAGGCACCCCGGCTGCCAGGCAACCTGCATGTGACCTTCGCCGACACCGACGGCGAGGCCCTGATGCAGGCGCTGTCCGAGATTTCTGTCTCGTCCGGGGCCGCGTGCCAGACGGCTGAGCCCTCGCACGTGCTGCTGGCGCTGGGCCTGTCGCCCGCGCAGGCGCAGGCCTCGCTGCGCTTCGGCCTCGGCCGGGGCACGACGACCGACGACATTGACCGTGCCGCTGCGCACGTGGCTGCCGTCGTGGCACAGGTGCGCCGCGCGGTGAGGGTGGCCTAGATGACTGCTGAACCAACCGTCACCGATCCGCGCATCGAGATGACCGACAGTGCCGCGCGCGTCATCGCGCGCCAGTTGACGCGCCAGCAGATGAGCGGCGGCGGGCTCCGCATCGCCATCAAGGCCGGCGGCTGCTCGGGCTTTGCCTACACGTTCGCCTTCGAGGCGGCGCCGCGTGACACCGACCATGTGTTCACCGGGGCCGGTGGCGCGCAGGTCTTCGTCGACCCGCGCAGCCTGCGCCTGCTCGACGGCACGGTGCTCGACTTCGACGAACAGAACCTGATGGCCACGTCTTTCACCCTGCGCAACCCGCACGCCACCAGCACCTGCGGGTGCGGGGCATCCTTCTCCGCGTAATCCGTCCTATGTCTACGTCCACTGAAGTCATCGAACAGCTTGCCACCACCGATTACAAATACGGGTTTGTCACCGACATCGAGCAGGACATCGCGCCGAAGGGACTCAACGAGGACATCGTCCGTCTGATCTCCTCGAAGAAGCAGGAACCCGAGTGGCTGCTCGAGTGGCGCCTCCGGGCGTTCCGCACGTGGCTGCGGATGGAAGAGCCGGCGTGGCAGAACGTGCAGTACGACCGTGTCGACTATCAGGCCATCTCGTACTACGCCGCGCCCAAGGAAAAGAAGAAGCTCAACAGCATGGACGAGGTCGACCCGGAAATCAGGGCGACGTTCGACAAGCTGGGCATTCCGCTGATCGAGCAGCAGATGCTGGCGGGCGTCGCGGTCGATGCCGTGTTCGATTCGGTCTCGGTGGCCACCACGTTCCGCAGCAAGCTGGCCGAGATGGGCATCATCTTCTGCTCGTTCTCGGAAGCGGTGAAGGATCATCCCGACCTGGTCCGGCAGTATCTCGGGTCGGTCGTGCCGCACACCGACAACTTCTTCGCCGCGCTCAACTCGGCCGTGTTCAGCGACGGCAGTTTCGTGTTCGTGCCGAAGGGCGTCGTATGCCCCATGGAGCTGTCTACCTACTTCCGCATCAATGCGAAGGAGACGGGGCAGTTCGAGCGCACGCTGATCATCTGCGAGGAAGGGGCGTCGGTCAGCTACCTCGAAGGGTGCACCGCACCCAAGCGCGACGAGAACCAGCTGCATGCGGCAGTCGTCGAGCTGGTGGCGCTCGACCGCGCGACCATCAAGTATTCGACGGTGCAGAACTGGTACCCCGGCGACAAGCACGGCGTCGGCGGCATCTACAACTTCGTGACCAAGCGCGGGCACTGCCGCGGCGTGGCGAGCAAGATCACGTGGACGCAGGTCGAGACCGGGTCGGCCGTCACCTGGAAGTATCCGAGCTGCATCCTGCAGGGCGATGATTCGGTGGGCGAGTTCTACTCGGTCGCCGTTACCAACAATCGCCAGCAGGCCGACACCGGCACCAAGATGATTCACCTGGGCCGCAACACCCGCAGCACTATCGTGTCGAAGGGCATTTCGGCGGGGCAGGGCCAGAACACCTACCGCGGCGCTGTGAAGATCGGCAAGCATGCGGCCAACGCCCGCAACTATTCGCAGTGCGATTCGCTGCTCATCGGCGACCGCTGCGGGGCGCACACATTCCCGTATCTCGAGATCAAGAACACGTCGGCGAAGGTCGAGCACGAGGCGTCCACGTCGAAAATCGGCGAGGACCAGATTTTCTACTGCGAGCAGCGGGGCATCTCGAAGGAAGACGCCATTAACATGATTGTCTCGGGCTTCTGCAAGGAAGTGTTCCGCGAACTCCCCATGGAATTTGCCGTCGAGGCCCAGAAGCTCCTGGGCATCTCGCTCGAGGGCTCAGTCGGTTAACCGCGTCTCCGCATTCTTCAGGATTCATCACGTCATGTCGCTTCTGAGCATCCACGACCTCCACGTCACGGCCGAAGGCAAGCACATCCTCAAGGGGGTGTCCCTCGAGATTCAGCCGGGCGAAGTGCACGCCATCATGGGCCCGAACGGATCGGGCAAGAGCACGCTGGCCCGGGCCCTGTCGGGCCATCCCGGTTACGAGGTCACCAGCGGTCGCGTCCTCTTCAACGGTGAAGACCTGCTCGAGATGGCCCCCGACGAACGCGCGCGCAAGGGCGTGTTCATGGCGTTCCAGTACCCGGTCGAAATCCCCGGCGTCAATAACGCCTATTTTCTGAAGGCCGCCCTCAACGCCGTGCGCAAGGAGCGCGGCCTGGACGACCTCGACGCCATCGACTTCATGGCCCTCGTCAAGGAGAAGGCCCGCCTGCTCGAGATGGACGAGTCGATGCTGCAGCGGTCGGTCAACGAAGGTTTCTCTGGCGGCGAGAAGAAGCGCAATGAAATCTTCCACATGGCGGTCCTCGAGCCGA
>JBIIDF010000113.1:0-8398 GCA_044238535.1 Vicinamibacterales bacterium | reverse complement strand
CGATCGGGTGGAACCGCTGCTCGCCGGCGTGCCCGGCGTCACCCGCGTAGGACGTGGGGAACCGGTGGCGACCGGCGCCAGCTTCGAAGTGGAAACCGGACAGGGCCTCGACCTCCGGCGCGAGCTCGCCGCGGCCGTCGTCCAGCAGGGCTTCGGCCTCCTCGAGCTGCGGCCCATGCGCATGAGCCTCGAAGACATCTTCCTCAGCGTGATTACCGACGAGACACAGGCGGCTGCCCCCGCCGGGGAGACTGCCGATGCGTAACATTCTGGCCATCGCCGGCAAGGAACTGCGCGGCTACTTCGCCTCGCCCATCGGCTATGTGCTGATTGGCTTCTTTGCCCTGCTCTTCGGCTGGTTCTTCTACACGCTGGTGGCGTTCTTCGAACGCCAGAGCATGCAGATGGCCGGCGGTCCCGGTGGCGCGATGAACGTCAACCAGATGCTCATCACCCCGCTCCTGCTCAATTCCACCGTGGTGATGCTGCTCGTGTTTCCCCTCATCACCATGCGCACCTACGCCGAAGAGAAGCGCTCGGGCACCATCGAGCTGCTGCTCACGGCGCCCATCACCGACTTCGAGATCATCATGGGCAAGTTCCTCGGGGCCCTGGCCCTGTTTGCGGGCATGCTGTCGGTGACGCTGCTGCACATGGGCCTGCTGTTCGCCTACGGCAATCCCGAGTGGAAGCCGATCGCCACCGGCTACCTCGGGCTGCTCATGATGGGCGGCAGCTTCCTGTCGCTGGGCCTGTTCATCTCGAGCCTCACGAAGAACCAGATCGTCGCCGGCATGATCACCTTCTCGGTGTTCCTGCTGCTCTGGGTCATCAACTGGGTGTCGAGCTTCGTCAGCCCCGAGGCCCAGACCATCATCAACTACCTGTCGGTCACCGAACACTTCGATGATTTCGCCCGCGGCATCATCGACACCAAGCACATCGTCTATTACCTGAGCTTCATCGCCACCGGCCTCTTCCTCACCATGAAGTCGGTCGACAGCGAGCGGTGGAGAGGCTAAGCGCCATGGCATCCCAGACGTCACCCTCCCCTTCGTCCAGCGTCACGATCTTCGGCATCATCGGCTGGCTCGGTACCCTGCTGGTCTTCGCCTCGGTCGGCATCCGCTTCCTGCGCCCTGAATGGGCCCAGTACCAGCAGTACGCCGCGTGGGCCGGCCTGGCCATGGTGCTGGTCTACGTGGCCAGTGAATGGCGCGAAATGCTGACGCTGCTGCAGAGCCGCAGCGGCCGCTACGGGTCGATGTCGGCCATCGGCCTCATCGCCTTCCTCGGCATCCTGGTCGCCGTGAACTATCTGGCCTCACGCCAGAACAAACGGTGGGACCTCACCGCCAACCAGGTCTACAGCCTGTCGGACCAGACCATCAAGGTGCTGAAGGAGCTGGATGCCCCGGTCACCTTCACCGTCTTCGACCGTGAACTGGCCCTGGACAACTACCGCAAGCAGGTCGAGGCGTACACCTATCAGTCGTCCAAGGTGACCGCCGAGTTCATCGATCCGGAAAAGAATCCGCTGCGCGCACGCGCGGCAGAGATCACCGCGCTCGGCACCGTGCTCATTCAGTACAAGGACCGCACCGAGCGGGTCACCTCGATGCAGGAGCAGGCCGTCGCCAACGCCCTCGTGAAGGCGATTACCGGCGAAACCCGCAAGATCTATTTCACGCAGGGACATGGTGAAAAGGACTACGCCAGCACCGACCGCGGCGGATACAGCGCCATCACGCAGGCGCTGTCTACCGACAACTACGGTGTCGACAAGGTCGTGCTCGCCCAGACCCGCGACGTGCCCGCCGATGCCACGGTGCTGGTCGTCGCCGGTCCCACCACCGATTTCCTGCAGCCCGAGATCGACGCCGTCGGACGCTACCTCGCAAAGGGCGGCAAGCTGCTGGCCCTCATCGATCCGCCGGCCGGCACCACGTCGACCACGCCCCTGCTCGACGCGCTGCTGCAGTCGTGGGGCTTCGCCCTCGGCATGAACATCGTCGTCGATGCCAGCGGCATCGGCCAGCTGCTCGGCACCGATGCCTCGGTGCCGGTGGTCGCCAACTATCCGCCGCATCCGATCACCGAAAACTTCCAGCTGATGACCGCGTTCCCGCTGGCACGATCCGTCGTCGCCGGCGACCCGGCCACCAGCGGTGGCCGCAGCCCCGAAGTCTTCGCCCAGACGGGTGCGCAGAGCTGGGCCGAGTCTGACCTCGCCGCCCTGACGTCAGGCGGCGGACGGGTGGAACTCAACGAAGACAAGGGAGACAAGCCCGGCCCCATCTCGCTGGCAGCCGCGGTCTCGGCGCCCGCCACCGATGTGCCCGCGCCACCGGCACCGGCCGACGGCGCCGCCCCGGCAGAACCGAAACCCGCACCGCAGTCGCGTGTGGCGGTGATTGGCGACTCGGACTTCGCGACCAACGGCATCCTGGGCGTCCAGGGCAACCGCGACTTCTTCCAGAACACCGTCAACTGGCTGGCGCAGCAGGAAGGCCTCATCGCCATCCGGCCGCGCGAACCGGAAGACCGCCGCATCACCATGACGGCCGAGGCACAGAACATGGTGTTCTGGCTGTCGATCTTCGGCATCCCGGGCTTCATCTTCGCGCTCGGCATGCTGAACTGGCGCGGGAGGCGCTGACCCTGTGAACCGCGGCTGGTCCACACTTGCGCTGGTGGTGGTCCTCGGGGCACTCGGGGGCTACATCTACTTCGTCGAACGCGAGAAGCCGGCGTCGGGCACGACGCCCACCGAAAAGGTCTTCACCGTCGAGGCCGATGCCATTCAGGAAATCACCGTCACGGCCGGCGGTGAGACCACCACCCTGCAGAAGAGCGACGCAGGCTGGCAACTGACCGCGCCGATCACGGCCGGGGCTGACGCCACGGAGACGACCAGCCTCACCACGAACCTGGCCTCGCTCGAGCAGACCCGCATCGTCGACGAGAACGCCGCCGACCTCGCGCCCTACGGTCTGCAGACCCCCAAGGTCACCGTGTCGTTCAAGGCCGGGGCCACCAGTGGCGAAGTGGCATTTGGCGACACCACGCCCACGCAGGGCGACATGTACGCCGTCAAGCCAGGCACCCGCCGCGTGTTTCTGGTCGGCGCCTATCTCGACACCACGTTCAACAAGAAGACGTTTGCGCTGCGCGACAAGCGTGCCCTGGTCTTCGACCGCGATGTCATCGACCGCATCGATCTGATGCGTGGTGCCGACCGCATGCGGCTGGTGAAGGCCGACGGCACCTGGCGCGTCGAAGGCGAGGGCGCCGGCCGCGCCGATGGACCGTCGATCGATGCCTTGCTCACACGACTGGCCACCACCAGCATGGAACGCGTGGTCGCCGAAGCATCGGCCGACGACAAGGCCTACGGACTCGATTCCCCGGGCATGCGCGTGACGCTGGCGGGTGGCGGCAAGGAACTGACGCTGGCCATCAGCACCCAGTCTCCGGAATCGGGCGGGCGGCCCTATGCCCGCGATCTGTCGCGCCCCGTAGTGTTCACCCTCGACACGACGATGAATGACGACCTGACCAAGTCGTTCGACGAATATCGGGTGAAGGAGCTCTTTGAGGCCCGGCCCTACTTCATCGACCATCTGCGGTTGGCGCGCACACGCCGTGGAGCGTCACACGCCTGGACCTTTGTGAAGAAGGGTGGCGCAAGCGTCGATGCCACGTGGACGATCGCCGTCGACGATGGGGCCCCCACCGCGATTGAGAAGGCGAAAGTCGATGCCCTGCTCACCGCCCTCAATGGGCTGCGCATCGCCGAGAGCGTCGAGCCGGCCAAAGCGTCGGCGCTCGCCGCGCCAGTGCTGACGGCCAGCGTGAGCTACGACGAAGGCAAGTTCGAACGCGTCCGCGTGGGACAGATGGCGGGCACCTACATCGGCCGGCGCGACGGTGAGGGTGTCATCGGGTCCGTGCTGGCGTCCCTCGTCGACGGTGTCGACGCGGCGCTGGATGCCGCGCTCGCCCCCGCTCCGGCGGCACCGGCGGCCGGCACGCCACCTGCGACGCAGGCTCCGGCCACCGCGCCGCCGACCCCACCCACGCCATGACACACGCCGCCGCAGGGCGACTCGCCACACTGTTCCTGGTCACGAGCACCCTTGCGGCGTGTGCCGCGCGCACCACTCCTGCGACGCCGGGGCCCGCGTCACCCTCGACGGCCCTGCCGTCATCTGCCCCCGCCGTCAGCGCTGCAGCGCGCGCCACCACCGCCGCGCTGCAGCCGATCTTCACGCCCCCCGACCTGAGTCATGCGCACATTGCCGTGCTGGTGCAATCGCTGGCCAGCGGCGAGACGCGCTACGCGCTGAATCCGCAGCATCTCCTGGTGCCTGCGTCGAATCAGAAGGTGCTGACCACAGCGGCCGCCGCGCGGCGGCTCGGCTGGGATTTTCAGCTCACCACCACCATCCGCGCCCTGGGCAATGTCGACGCGCGCGGAGTGCTCAAGGGTGATCTCATCATCACCGGCTCGGGCGACCCCACCATCAGTCCGCGCTTCCCCGAACGTTGGGCCGTGATCGATGCGTGGGCCGAGCGCATTGCCGCACGCGGCATCACACGCATCACCGGCCGCATCGTCGGCGACGATGGGGCGGGGAAGCCGGGATGGGGCTCGGGCTGGTCCTGGGATGACCTGACGGAAGACTACGGCTCACAGATCGGCGCGCTGCAGCTCAACGAGAACGAGCTGCACCTCACCGTGTCGCCGGCGGCCCAGGCCGGCTTCGCGGCGGGCGTGGCGGCGGTACCCGAGCAGCACGCGATCACCCTCGTCAACCGCGTGATGACCGGCGAGCCCGGGTCCGCGACGCGCCTCATGGTCGAGCGCGCGCCCGGCAGCGAGGTGCTGACGCTGTCCGGCAGCATCGCGCGCGACACCCGTCCACGACTGGTGCGCACGTCCCTGGCCAACCCGACGCGCACCTTTGCGGCCACGGTGCGCACGGCCCTCCTGCGACGCGGCATTGTCGTGGATGGTGCAGCCATCGATATCGACGACCTGCCCGCGACGCTCGACCTCTCGCAGGCGGAGACCTGGATCACCGACCGGTCGCTGCCGCTGCGCACGATGATCGACCCGGTGCTGCGCCACAGCATGAATGGCTACGCCGAATCACTGCTGTGGGCCCTGTCGCCATCCGGTGCCCCGGCAAGCGAAGCCGCGGGCCTGGCCGTGCTGCGCCAGACGCTCACCGACATGGGCGTCGACCCGGCAGGCTACAGGGCATTCGACGGTTCCGGACTCTCGCGCTACGACATGCTCTCGCCACTGGCGCTGGTGCAGACGCTCACGGCGGTCTGGAACGACCCCGTCCTGCGTGAACCGTACATGGCGGCGCTGCCGCATCCCGGGCGGCCGGGATCGTTCGAGCGACGGTTCGTGGGCACACCCGCCGCGGGACGTGTGTGGGCCAAGACCGGGTCGATGTTCAACATCCGCACCCTGTCGGGCTTCATCACGACACAGGCCGGTGAGCCGCTGGTCTTCTCGATGATGGCGAACCAGTACACGACCCCGACGTCGCGCATCGACGAGATGATGAATGCGGCGGTCATCTGGCTCGCCGGTTCCTCGGAGCGCGCGTCCGCAACGACCCCGCAGTAGACTGGCGGCATGCGACTGCGCCTGTCCGCCCTGGTCGTGCTGGCTCTCGGCACGGTTCCCGTCATCACCTTCGCGCAGGGGCCGGTGCTGTCGGCGCCCGCCAGAGCTGCGGCCGACCGCATCACCGCGCCACAGTTGGCCTGGGATGTGGCCCGCCTGGCCTCAGACGACCTCAAGGGCAGGAACACACCGTCGCCGGGGTTCGACGCCGCCGCCGATTATCTGATCGCCCGCCTGCAGCGCGCCGGGCTCACGCCCGCGGGCGACCAGGGCGGCTTCCGTCAGTATTACGACCTCGATGAGACCCGGCTCGACACCGCGCGTGCGGCCCTCACCATCGGGGCACGACGCTTCGAGGTCGGGCGCGACGTGGCCATGCGCACGCTCGGGATTCCGAAGTCAGGCACCGTACCCGTGGTGTACGTCGGCCACGGCTGGACCGTGCCCGAGCGGGGCATCGACAGCTTCGCCGGT
Source organism: Vicinamibacterales bacterium (assembly GCA_044238535.1). GTDB lineage: Bacteria > Acidobacteriota > Vicinamibacteria > Vicinamibacterales > UBA2999 > VFZN01. The sequence continues at coordinate 2,277 of JBIIDF010000113.1, read as the reverse complement.
GTCGACGTGAACGGGGCACTGGTGCTGGCTCATGGCCCGAGAGTCACACCGACCGGGGTCGCCATCAGTCAGGTGGGCCGTGTCACGGTCGGTGCCCGATCGGTCGTGGACGAAGCCGCACGCCGCGGCGCCGTCGGTGTGCTGTTCATCACACAGGCCGGAGAGCTGCTGCGCTGGGACGACCTCCGCAGCGGAGGGCAGACACGTCGCGAGATGGTGCCCAATGTCCCATCGGCTTACGCCACACCGGACGTGCCCTCGTTGCTGCTGTCGCCCGATGCCACCCGGGCCATGCTGGAGGGTGAGCCCTTCAACGGCGACGCCGCGCTGCAGGTGCCGGAGGGCGGCCCGTATCCGTCATCGTTCCGACTCAGAAAGACGGTGACCCTGGACCTGCCGCTGGCGCAGTCCACGAGGCTCCGCCCCTTCAATGTCGTGGCGCGCCTCGAGGGCACCGACCCCACGCTGCGTGCCGAGGTCGTCACCGTGGCGGCACATCTTGACGGGGCGGTGGGCACGCGCGAGGTCGCCGGTGACGCCATCTACAACGCCGCCGATGACAACGCGTCGGGCAGCGCGGGGCTGCTGGCCATCGCCGAACAGATGGTGACAGCCCGACCGAAGCGCAGCATCGTGTTTGTGTGGGACAGCGGCGAGGAACAGGGCCTGTGGGGGATCCGGTGGTTCGTGCACACACCGCCTGTGCCCCGTGGTGCGATCGTGGCGCACGTCAACGTCGACATGATTGGCTCGAGCCGACCCGACACCGCCTCGCCTCCCGAGGGTGTCAAGGGCGTCACACGGCGCGGCGAGGTCTACATGCTGGGCCCGACGGTGCTCAGCCGACAGGCCGACGCCCTCATCACACGGGTGAATGCCGAGTATCAGGGACTGCAGCTCAACCGCGCATTCGACCGCACCGACAGCGAGTACTTCTATCCCCGCACCGATGCCGGTCCGTTTCTCGAGCGTGGCATCCTGACCATCGGCTTCAACACCGGCACGCACGAACGCTATCACCTGCCGTCAGATGAAGCCCGCGCGCTCGACCCTGTGCAGATGCAGCAGGTCGCGCGCCTGATGTTCTCGGTGGTGTGGGCGGTGGGCGACGCGCCTCAGCGCATCGGCATCGACCAGCCGATGCCGGCCAGTGTGCCCCGGCATCCGTAGCGCGTCAGCACGACACGCACTTGTGATTGTTCACCGCGCCCAGCTTTTCGAGCAGGGCGATGGTCTCGGGAAACGGCTGCGTGCGCTGCACCGGACCATTCGCCATGTCGACCGTCGTCTGGCCCGAGCGGTTGACGTAAGTGACCACCGCGCCCTTGCTGACGAGGTACTGAATCATCGCATTGTCGCCACGCGCCGCCGCGTGATGCACCGCCGTGTTGCCATCGGCATCACGGGCGTTCACATCGGCACCCATCTGTTCGACCAGATACGTGACCGCGGCCAGCAGGCCCGTCTTCGCGAAGTGATGCGAGTTCGCCGCGAACCCGAACCCATAGCCCACGCCGGCGGCCGCCTGCAGCGGCGTGACATTCGGCCCACCGACGGGCACAGGGGGCAGGCCCGACCTGTCGGCACCCGCGGCGCCTCCGCCACCGAAACGGCGCGACATCGGCTTCATCGTCGAGATGGACGGATCGGCCCCGGCCTTGACGAGCAGCGTCATGGCCTCGAGGTCGGCGGCATAGGCCGCACGCCAGAACGGCGTGGCGCCAATTTCGTCGACGCTTGACTGATCGAAGTTGTAGCTCGAGTACCAGACCTTGCGGTTGATCCGCACGTTCGGATCGGCCCCGCGGTCGAGCAGCAGGCGCATCATGTCGAGGTAGGTAATCTGCTGCTGCAAGTGCGCCCGCGGCTGCGGATAGGCCGCAATCGGCGCCCACTGCACGTTGAGCGCGGCGTAGAGCGGACTCACGCCGGCTTCACTCACCTGGTTGGGATTGGCGCCCTTGCCGAGCAGGTAGCGCGCCACGTCGAAGTGGCCGTTGATGATGGCCACCAGCAGGGGCGTTGCGCGATCGCCCGGGCTCGGCTGATCAATCGACGCGCCGCTCTCGACGAGCGCCGCCACCGATGCCGCTGCGCCCTGCCGCGCAGCAAAATGCAGCGCGGTCAGCCCGCCCTGCGCCGAAATCAGCTCGTTGTACGTGTACGGCCGCGTCAGGCCTGCCACCTGTGCGGTTTCGTTGGCCGTCGCCGGGGCATTGCGGCGCACCTGCCCGTTGAGCGGGTCGGCCTCGACGTCCTGAGTCAGCTTCGCGAGGT
>JBIIDF010000112.1:0-8508 GCA_044238535.1 Vicinamibacterales bacterium | reverse complement strand
CTGGGGCACCTGCTGCTGATTGTCGGCCCGTTGCTGGCGGTGGCGGCTGCGGGCGCGGTGGCGGGCAATCTGGCCCAGACCGGCTGGGTCGTCGCGTCAAAACGCCCCGTCATTGACTTCGCCCTGCTCAGTCCCTCGCGTGGGGTGGCGCGCCTGTCCCCATCGAAGTCGCTGCCCGAACTGTGCAAGGCCCTGCTGGGCGGCACCATCGTGGCCGTGCTGGCCTATACGGCGGTGCTGTCGATTCTCGAAGACAGTCCACGACTGGCCTGGATGGCGCCGGCAGCCGCGGCCGGCGAGAGCTGGGCACATGTCCGTACGCTCCTGTGGCGCGCGGGACTGGCCCTCGTGGCCCTCGGAGCCGTCGACTTCGGCCTGCAGTGCTGGCAGCACCGTCAATCACTGAAGATGACCCGTCAGGAGGTCAAGGACGAGTATCGGCAGCAGGAAGGCAGCCCAGAGCTGAAAGCCCGGATCCGCCGGATTCAGCGCGAGATGAATAACCGCCGGATGATGGCGGCGGTCAAGACGGCCACGGTTGTCGTGACCAATCCGACCCACTTTGCGGTGGCCCTCGAGTACCGGCGTGACCGCAACTCTGCTCCGGTGATCGTGGCCAAGGGGCAGGACGCGCTGGCGCAGAAAATCAAGGCCGTGGCCCGTGAGGCCGGTGTGCCGCAGGTGGAAAACGTGCCGTTGGCACAGGCTTTGTATCGCACGACTGACGTGGGGGAGGTAATCCCTTCGGATCTGTTCGGCGCGGTGGCGGAAGTGCTCGCCTATCTCGTCCGAATCCGGCAACTGCTGCTGTAGGACTGCATGAACACTTTGTCGCTGGCTACTGCCCGGAGCGCCACGCCGATGCTGGTGCCAGCCGCCGTCATGGCGGTGGTGCTGCTGATGATCGTGCCGCTGCATCCGCTGCTGCTCGATCTGCTGCTGTCGATCGATATCGGGCTCTCGGTCGTCCTGCTGATCACCGTCGTCTACCTCAAGCAGCCCGTGGAGTTTTCGGTCTTTCCCTCGCTGCTGCTCATCCTCACGCTGCTGCGGCTGTCGCTGAATGTGGCCTCGACGCGGCTCATCCTGATGCACGGTCATGAAGGCGTCGATGCGGCCGGGCACGTCATCATGGCGTTCGGGCAGTTTGTCGTCGGGGGGAACTTCGTCGTTGGCGTGGTGGTGTTCCTGGTGCTGGTGGCCATTCAGTTTCTGGTCATCAATCACGGCGCCGTCCGCATCTCGGAAGTCACGGCCCGATTCACCCTCGATGCCCTGCCGGGGCGGCAGATGGCCATCGATGCCGACCTCAACGCCGGCGTCATCAACGACACCGACGCCCGTACGCGCCGCGAGCGTGTCCGCCGCGAAGCCGATTTCTACGGGGCGATGGACGGGGCCATCCGTTTCACCCAGCGCGACGCGCTGGCAGCCGTGCTCATCACGGGCGTCAATATTGTGGCCGGCCTCATTATCGGCGTGTTCCAGCACGACCTCGAGCTCGGGACGGCGGCCGAGACCTATACCGTCCTGACCATTGGCGAAGGCCTGGTCACGGCCATTCCCGCGCTGCTGGTGTCGATGTCGGGTGGTCTCATCACGACGCGGGCCGCGTCGGAGTCACACCTCGGGGAAGATGTCGCCGACCAGCTGCTGGTGCAGTCGCGTCCGCTGGCGGTGGCCTCAGGGGCGCTGGTGCTGCTCGCGCTGATTCCCGGGCTGCCCAAACTGGCGTTTCTCACCATCGCGGCGCTCCTGGGGGGGGCGGCCTATCTCAATCGGGAAGCCGAGACGGCGACCGCGACCGCGGCCACGGCCAGCGAGGCGGCCGAGGCCAGGGCTGCCGGCGAGGTGCTCGACACGCCGGTCACGGTCGACCCTCTCAGTATTGAGGTGGGCTATGCGCTGGTGTCGCTGGTCGATGAGGCGCAGGGCGGGACGTTGCTGACGCGTGTGCGATCGATTCGGCGCCAGATTGCCGCCGACACCGGCGTGGTGGTGCCACCGGTGCACGTCACCGATAACCTGCAGCTGGGGCCACGTGCCTACGCCATTCTGGTCAAGGGCGTGGAAGTCGCACGCGGCGAGCTGTACGCCGATCGGTTTCTGGCCATCAACCCCGGCACGGCAGACACGGCGCTGGACGGTACGCCCACGCGTGAGCCGGCCTTCGGACTGCCGGCCGTCTGGATTGGCGGCGACCAGCGCGACCGCGCAGCGGCATCAGGGTTCACGGTGGTCGATCCCACGACGGCGCTGTCGACGCATCTGTCGGAAACCATCCGGACCTTTCTGCCGGATCTGCTGTCGCGCCAGCACACCAAGGAGCTGGTCGACAAGGTCGGGCAGCATGCGCCGAAACTGGTAGACGACCTCGTGCCGAAGATCGCGTCGATTGGCGACATTCAGCGTGTGCTGCGCCAGCTGTTGCGCGAGCGCGTGTCGATTCGCGACCTCACCAGCATCCTCGAGGCCGTCGCCGATGTGATGGTGCACGTCAAGGACCCCGACCAGGTGGCCGAGGCAGTCCGCGGCCAGATCGGGCGCGCCATCTGCCGGCCGTATCAGACCGACAAAGGGGATCTGCCGGCCGTGCTGCTGTCGCCCGCCCTTGAGGAGCAGTTGCTGTCGTCGGTCGTCAAGACGGACCACGGGGCCGTGCTCGCCCTTGAGCCCTCGCAGGCACAGCGCCTGGCCAGCGCGCTGGCGGCGGCCTTCGCCGCGGCGGTGGCACAACCTGTGCTTGTGTGTTCCCCGATGCTGCGTCCGCACCTGTTCCGGTTGTTTGCCCGGGTGCTGCCGCAGATGGGAGTCATCTCTCACACCGAGATTCCGCCGCAGGTGCAGGTTTCGGCCGTGACGACGCTGGAGTAACCGATGCAGATGCAGCAGTTCCGTGAGGCCACCATTCAGCAGGCCCTGCAGGCCGCCCGCGCTGCCCTCGGCCCCGACGCCCTGGTGCTGTCGACCGAGCAGGTGGTGGCCCGTGGCTGGCGGGGCTGGCTTGGTCGCCGCGAGATTCAGATCACGGCGGCGCGGCCTGCGGTATCCCGTCGCGTTCGCGAGTCCTCTGACCTGGCCCGACCCGATGCGGGTGTGCCACCCGCGACCGACGGACTGCTGCGGCGGCTCAGGGCCGCGGGCCTCACCGCCGAAGTGGCGGAGCGTGCCGTGTCGCAGCTGCCGGCGCACACACACCGGCTGCCCTCGATGGTGGCGCTCCGTGCGGCGCTGGCGTCGCAGTTCGAGACCATGGAGTCGCCCGACGAGGAACTGGCGCGCATCGAAGTCTTCGTGGGGCCGCCGGGCATGGGCAAGACCACCACGGTGGCGAAGCTGGCCGCCCAGCATCGGGCGCGCGGCGGGGCGCCGGTGCGTCTGGTGGCCGCGGACGGGCAGCGGGCCGGCGCGCTCGAGCAACTGCGCGTGTATGCCGGGATCGTCGGGTCGCCGATGTCGACGGTGCGGTCCGCAGACGACCTGCAGGCCATGTTGCGCGGCGGTCGCCAGACGGTGCTGATTGATACCGCGGGCCGGTCGCCGAAAGACGAGGGCCCTGCGGAGTGGCGGCGGGTCTTGTCACGGCGCCGCGGGGTGCGTACGCATCTGGTGCTGTCCGCCGATACCAGTGTGACGATGGCGCAGCGTGCCCTCGAGACGTTTGCCGACATGCAGCCCGACCGTCTGCTGCTGACGAAGGTCGACGAAGCGGCCACGGTCATGCCGCTGCTCGACCTGGCGTTGCGCCGGGGCCTCCGGATTTCTCACCTTGGCACGGGACAGCTGGTGCCCGACGACCTGACGCGGGCGACGGCGTCGAGGTTGGCAAGCGCTTTGCTGCACGAAGAGTAGCTATTCAACGGTCCCACGCTGACATCCATGGCGACGCATCTGACTTCCGACGCACCAGAGAACCTCGAGGTCCGCGACAAACTGGTCATGGACCATGTGGGTCTGGTGAAGGCCCTGGCCAACCGGCTGGCGCATCGGCTGCCGTCGCAGGTCGAGGTGTCTGAATTGATCAGTGTGGGCGTGTTGGGGCTGATTGACGCAGCCGGGCGATTCCGCCCCGGCCTCGGTGTCCCGTTTGACGCCTTCGCGCGGCGGCGCATCCACGGTGCCATGCTCGACATGCTGCGCGACATGGATTGGGCCTCGCGCGCCGTCCGCAAGCAGCGGCGTGATCTGGATGCGGCCATCGACCGACTGCGGCTCGCGCTGGGCCGCGAACCCGAGGGCGGGGAGGTGGCGCAGACACTCGGCGTGTCCGAGGGGCAGTACGACCGGATGCTCGATCAGCTGCGCAGCGCCGAGCTGGCGTCGATCCGCCACGCGGGCACCACCGACGAAGGGCAGTCGCTCATCGAGGTCGTCATCGACCCCGCGGACGGACCGCACCGGTTGCTGGAACGGCACGAAGTGCGGACCATCCTGGCCCAGGCCATCCGCGCCCTGCCCGAGCGCGAGCGGCACATCATCGCGCTCTATTTCGAAGAAGAGCTGACGCTGGCCGAAATCGGCCAGGTCATCGGTGTCGGCGAGTCGCGCGTGTCGCAGCTGCGGACACAGGCGATCGCGCGCCTGCGGTCGTCCATGCAGGCGGCCCTGCGCCCGACGGAGGTTCGCTGACCATGGCCATTGTCGCCACGCCCTACAACTTCCGTCGGCCCGACCGCATCACCAAAGAGCAGATGCATGCAGTGCGGATGCTGCACGATCGCTTTGCCCGCAATATTTCCACGTCGCTCTCGGGTTCCTTCCGCGCCATGACCGAACTCAGGGTCACCGGCGTCGAGCAGATGTCGCACGCCGAATTTGTGACAGTGCTGTCCGACCCAACGGCCTTCTATGCGCTGGCCATTCCCCCGTTCGATGAACTGGGGGCCCTCGAGGTCAGCCCGGCGCTGGCGTTCACGATGATTGATCGGATGCTGGGCGGGGCCGGCACCGCGATCGAGCACGGACGGCCTCTGACCGACATCGAGCAGCACATCATCGATTCGATTGTGCGGCTCATGCTCGAGGCCCTGAATGAAATCTGGAGGCCGGTGGCGGACATGGCCTTCGGCATCCGCGGCCGCGAGACGCACCCGCAGATGCTGCAGGTGGCGGCGCACAACGACACGGTGGTGCTGGTCACCTTCGAGATGTCCATCGGGGCCCGCGCCGGCGCGATTCACCTGCTGCTGCCGGCGTCGATCGTCGAGCTGACCAGTGCACAGTTCGCGCAGGGCTGGACACGGCCACAGCGCGAATCGACGTCTCTCGAACGAGTGTGGCTGCGGGAGAACCTCGGGCGCGTGCCGCTGCCGCTGTCGGCGGTCATTACCACGGCGCTCACCGGGCACGACCTGCTGCAGCTCGACGTCGGCACGGTGCTCTCGCTCGGCCGAGCCATCGACGAGCCCATCGACGTCCACGTCGGGCAGGTGCGCAAGTTTCAGGGGCGGCTGGCGGCCGAACGGGGCTGGGCCGTGCTGCGGATTGAATCGGATGCCGGCGACGCGCCGGCGCTGGAGGTGTGAATGGAGACGACGCCCGCGACACAGGCGCCGGGGATTGCGCCACATCGTCTGTCGATGGTGCTCGACATCGACCTGCCGCTGACGGTGCGGTTCGGCCGCACGCTGCTGCCCCTGCGCACGCTGGCGGCGCTCGGGCCAGGGTCGGTGGTCAACATGGGCCGCACACCGGACGACCCGGTCGAGATGCTGGTGGGCGATCGCGTGATTGCGCGCGGAGAAGTCGTGGTGGTCTCGGGCCACTACGGCGTGCGCATCACCGACCTGGTCAGCCCGGCCGAGCGGGTGCGCGCACTCGAGGCGGAGGGCTAGCCATGACACACGCGCTGGCCATGCTGATGGGAGCGATGGGCCTCGTGCTGGCCGTGGCGCTGGTGCAGGTGATGGTGCTGGTGCGGCTGACGCGCACGGCGTCCAACCTGACGCGTGTCCACGACCGGGTGACGCGCCTCACGGTCGCACTTGATCTGCTGACCGAGACGACCGAAGCCGGATTCGGTCAGATCTCGGCACAGGTGGATGCATGCATCGCTGTGGGGCGTGCCGGTGCGGCACTGGTGCCGGCGACCCGCAAGGCCTCGCGGTCGACTCCGGGTCGTCGCGCACCAGTCATCCGCGAGTTGCCTCAGGAGGTGAACTGAGATGCCCGGCGGTCATTACATTGCCTTGAGTGGCATGCGTACCCGGCTCGACCAGCTCGACCGGATCGCCACCGACCTTGCCAACGCCGAGACCACCGGTTACAAGGGCGAACGCATTTCCACCGCGGAAGAGCAGCGCTCGGCATTCTCGGATCAGCTGACCTCGGCCATTGACGTGTCGCTGTCAGGCCGGCGTCTCGACACGTCGGCCGGCACCATCGAACCCACCGGCATGGAACTCGACATGGCCATCGATGGGGAAGGCTATTTCGAAATCAGCACGCCCGCGGGCTTGCGCTACACCCGCAATGGTCACTTCGCGCGATCAGGCAGCGGCCAGCTGGTCACCAGTGAGGGATTGCCGGTGATGGGTGAGAACGGGCCGATTCAGCTGCAGCCAGGCCCGGTGTCGGTGGGGAGCGACGGGATGGTGATGACCACCAGCGGGCCGGCCGGTCGAATCAAGGTGGTGCGGTTCGACGAACCGGGACGCCTCGCGCGGGAAGGACGAGGTCGGCTGAATGCCGTGGGCATGGCACCGCTGGATGGCACCGCGTATGCCATCCGCCCGCAGTCACTCGAAGGGTCAAATGTGTCGGTGGTCATGCATGTGGCCGAGCTGGCCAATGTCACCCGCGCGTTCGAAGCCCTCCAGAAATCCGTCGCGGTCTTCATGAATGACATCGACGGCAAGGCCATTGAATCGTTCGGACGCCGCTAAGGCGAAGGAGCCACGGTCATGATTCGCGCACTCTACACCGCCGCCAGCGGCATGCGGGCCCAGCAGTCGCACATCGACAACATCGCCCACAACATGGCGAATGTGAACACGGCCGGGTTCAAGAAGGCCCACCTCGAGTTTGAAGATCTGGTGTACCAGGAAGCACGGCAGCCCGGGTCGCCCACGCCGACTGGTCAGGGCACACCCACGGGCCTTGAAATCGGACTCGGCACGCGGGCCGTGGCCACCTCGCGCGATTTCTCGTCGGGCAGTCTCCGCGCGACCGGGGCACCACTCGACCTGGCCATTCAGGGCGACGGCTTCTTCCAGGTCACCATGCCCGACGGGACGATGGCGTATACCCGTGCGGGCAACCTGCATCGTGATGGGCAGGGCCTGCTGGTGCTGGCGGAAGGGCTGCCGATTCAGCCGCAGATTTCCGTGCCGGTCAATGCCACGTCGATCACCATCTCGAAGGCCGGTCTCATCTCGGTGGCCATTCCCGGTCAGCCCGCCCCGCAGCAGCTCGGGACGCTCGAGCTGGCCACGTTCCAGAACCCGTCGGGTCTCAAGCCACTGGGCGGCAACCTGTTTTCGGTGACGCAGGCCTCCGGTGAACCCCAGACCGGCGTGCCAGGCACGGATGCCCGCGGCTCCATCGCCCAGGGTTTTGTCGAAGATTCGAACGTCAGCGTGGTCGAGGAAATGGTCAACATGATTCTCGGTCAGCGGGCGTATGAGGCCAGCTCGAAGGTGATCAAGGCCGCCGACGAAATGCTCGGCCAGGTCAACAACCTGGTGCGCTGATGAGTCTCCGGATGCGTGCGCTCGCGTGCGTCGTGCTGCTGGCCGGCGGTGTCGCGATGCCTGCGCCAGCCGCAGCCGCAGACGAGGCCGCCGTGCGCGCGGCCATCGAGACCGCCATCCGCGCGCGTCTGGGCGCGGCGGCGGTGGTCGAGATCGACACCGTGCAGGTGTCATGGATTCGTGAGGCCGCGTCGGTCGAGGCGACCCCGGATGTGGGTACCCGGCTCGGCGCGCCTCTGCGATTCACCCTGCGGACGGTGCAAACCGGCCCGGCCGGTCCCCGCATGGTGGTTGCCGGTACCGCGGTGGTGCAGGGTCGGGTGTACCTGCCGCATGGGCATGCCCGCCAGACGCTGACACCCGGGACCGTGCTGACCGATGCTGACCTGGACCAGGTGACCCATCACCTCACGGCCCTGCCCCTCACGGCCCTGCCAGACACGTCGTCGCTGGTGGGCGCCCGGGTGCTGCGACTTGTGGCCGCCGACGCCTGCATCGACGGCACGGCAGTTGCATTGCTGCATGCCGTGCGTTCCGGTCAGTCAGTCACTGCCATCAGCCGTTTTGCCGGCGGCGAAGTGTCGGCCGTGGTCGTCGCCAGCGAACATGGCGATCCGGGACGTGTGATTCAGGTGGTCAATCCGCAGACGCGTCGGGCGCTGAAGGCGCGCGTGCTGTCGGCGGTCGTCGTCGAGATACTGCCATGACACTGACAACACGGTTCCGATACGCGGCCGCCGCGGCCCTCTGTCTTGTGCCGCTCTGGGCGCATGCCCAGACGGCCGCCACCTCGTCGAAGTCGCCGAAGAAGGATGAC
>JBIIDF010000111.1:0-8519 GCA_044238535.1 Vicinamibacterales bacterium | reverse complement strand
CGTCATTCACCCTGGTGCACCAGGGGCGCGACCACGGCCGGTGTGTGCTGCCCATGGTCGGTGTGCACAACGTCAGAAATGCCCTGGCCGCCATGGCCGCATCGGCGTTTGTGGGCGTCAGCCCCGACCAGCTGCAGCGAAGTCTGCCTGGCTTTCTCGGCGTCCGACGCCGTCTCGAAGAAGTGGGGCAGCGGCGGGGCATCACCGTATTTGATGACTTCGCGCATCACCCGACCGCGGTTGATGAGACGCTGAAGGCCGTCCGTGCGGCCTGGCCGTCACGACGCGTGTGGGCCATCTTCGAGCCACGCTCTGCCTCATCCTGCCGGCGGGTCTTTCAGGCCGATTTTGCGCAGGCCTTTGCCGGAGCCGATCAGGTGGTCATTGCGTCCGTCTTCCGGTCGACACTGCCGGACCACGCGCGACTTTCTGAGGCAGACCTCGTGCGCGACCTCCAGCAGGTGGGCGTCGCCGCGCGTCACCTTCCGGATGTCCCGGCCATCGTCGATGCGGTGGCACGTGAGGCACGACCGGGTGATCTGATTGTGGTGATGTCCAATGGGGGCTTCGACGGCATCCATGGACGACTGCTGCAGGCGCTGGCATGAGATGCCGACTGGCCGGCGATTCGCTGGTCATTCTGGAACTGGGGACCACCATCGACCCGCACCAGCATGCGCGGGTCGTGCAACTCGCCGCCGCGCTGTCTGCCGCATCACTGCCTGGCGTGACGGATATCGTGCCGGCGTATGGAACGATCGGCGTGCACTTCCATCCCCTGCAGACGGACCTGGCGCTGCTGCAGTCCACGGCACAGCGACTCGAGGCCCGTCTGCACGATGCGCCGGCGGTGACGGGCCCCCTGCATGAGATCCCCGTGCGCTACGGCGGTGATGACGGGCCTGACCTGGGAGAGGTGGCGGCCTTTGCCGGATGCACCGAGGATGTGGTGGTCACCCGGCACAGTCAGGTGGAGTATCGGGTGTATCTGCTCGGGTTTGTTCCGGGCTTCGCCTACCTCGGCGTTGTGGACGCCACGATTGCGGCGCCTCGCCGACGGGTGCCCCGCGAACAGGTCCCCGCCGGTTCGGTGGGGCTTGCTGGCGTGCAGACCGGTGTCTATCCTCGCAGCACCCCGGGCGGCTGGCAGATCATCGGCCGCACCTCGGCGGCGTTGGTCGACCCCGTGCATGCTCCGGCGGCCCGGCTGATGCCTGGCGACCGCGTGAGGTTCATTCCCGTATGAGCGAGGCGGCATGGGTGCGGGTGCTGCGGCCCGGTCTGCTGACGACCGTGCAGGATCGCGGGCGCCGGGGGCATCAGGCCGACGGGATGGCCGAGGCGGGCCCCATGGATCTGTTCTCGCACCGGCTGGCGAACTGGCTCGTCGGCAACAGTCCCGAGGCCGCAACGCTGGAGTGCACGATGATTGGACCGCAGCTCGAGATGACCTGCGACACCACGATTGCCGTCGCCGGGGCCGAGTTCGACCTGGCCGTCGACGGCAGACCTGTGCCGATGCACACCACGTGGCCCGTCTGCCGAGGCCAGGTGCTGGCCTTCGGGCGTCGGCATCAGGGGGCGCGTGCGTATGTGGCCATTGGTGGCGGCGGTGTGCTGACGCCCGTGGTGCTCGGCAGCCGGGCCACGCACCTGCCGAGTGGCATCGGTGGCCTAGAGGGACGCGCCCTTCGTGCGGGGGATGTGCTGCCCGTGATGGCTGCGGACGCAGGCGATCGTCGTCGGGCGAGTGGACTGCTGCTGCCCACGGCTGGCCGTGCGCGCCTGCGGGTGATGCCGGGAGCGGAAGTGTCGTGGTTCGCCGACACCGTGTGGCACACACTGACGCATGTCAGTTTCCAAGTGTCGCCCCGTTCGAACCGGATGGGCTATCGGATGGAGGGGCCTCCGCTGCCGATGCGACGCCACGACGGCATGCTGTCGGAGGCCGTGGCCCGCGGTACGGTGCAGGTGCCGCCGTCGGGCGAGCCGATTCTGCTGATGGCCGACCACCACACGACGGGCGGCTATCCCCGCGTGGCGCATGTGATTTCGGCAGATGCCTGCATTGCCGGCCAGCTGGCGCCAGGTGACTTCGTCGAGTGGGTGGCCTGCGGACCGGATGAGGCGGTCGAGGCGCTGCGGATGCGCGAGCATGCACTGACTGTGCAGACCGGAGGTGATGCGGTGGGAGGTGGGCTGTGGGCAACATAGACACGCTGCAGGCCGCGCTCGATGCGCGATTCGGACTCGGTCGTGCGCGGCGTGACGTGCCGCTGGCGCCGCTGTCGACCTTCAAGGTTGGTGGTGCGGCCGATCTGTATTTCGAGCCGTCCACCGGGCAGGAACTGGTGGATGCGGTCAAAATTGCCCGTGCGCACGGGGTGACGCTCTACGTGCTGGGCGGCGGGTCGAACGTGCTGATTCACGACGCGGGATTGCGGGGCCTCGTGCTGCGGCCACGCGGGGGCACGGTCACGCCCATCGGGGACACGCTCGTGCGTGCGGATGCCGCGGTGACAATCAATGGCCTGGTCCGGCACACCATCGCTCGAGGTCTGGCCGGGCTTGAGGCCTGGGCTGGCACGCCCGGCACGGTCGGCGGTGCCCTCTACGGCAATGCCCACTGGCAGGGCCAGAACATCGGCGACCTGGTCGAGAGTGTTCGCCTGGTGAGCCGCGAGGGTGCGCTGCTGCAGGTGCCTGCCGACCGCATGGAGTTTGCGTACGACACCAGCCGTCTCAAGCGGACGGGTGAAGTGGTCGTGTGGGTCGCCTTCCGTGTGATGCCCGGAGCCAGCCCCGATGCCCTTCGCGCGACCGCGCGCGCTTCGCTGGCCTTCCGCAAGCGCACCCAGCCACTCGATGCCCCCAGTGCCGGCTGCATCTTCATGAATCCCGATCCGGTGCGCGACCGTGTGCCCGAGGGGATGCCGTACTCGGCCGGTGCCCTGGTCGATCGGGCAGGGCTCAAGGGTTCGGTCATCGGCGGCGCGCAGGTCTCGCCGACGCATGCCAACTTCATCGTCAATACCGGACAGGCCACGGCGGTGGACGTGGCGGCGCTCATCGAACGCTGCCGCACCGCGGTGGCGGATCAGTTCGGTGTGGCTCTGCACGAGGAGATTGTTCGCCTCGGCTTTTAGGCGCGGGGCTACACTCATCGGATGTCCACACTGCTGATCCACGGAGGACGCCGGCTGGAAGGCCGTGTCGACGTTGAGGGGAACAAGAACGCGGCGCTCCCGCTCATGGCCGCGTGCCTGCTGACTGACGAGCCCTGCGAACTGACCAACGTGCCGCGCATCGCGGATGTCGAGGTCATGGCGCGCCTGCTGCTGAACCTCGGCGCCAATGTCGAGGGCATCGGCACCACGTCCCTGCGGATTCAATGCGCGACGGTCACCGGTCACGAACCTGACCGCGCACTCGTGGGGCGCCTTCGAGGATCGGTGCTGCTGCTGGGGCCGCTGCTGGCGCGCTGCGGCGCCGCGCATGTGGCTCCGCCGGGCGGCGATTTTCCGGCCCGCCGGTCGATCCGCACGCACATCGCCGCGCTGATGGCGCTCGGGGCCCGCGTGGTGGATTCAGGCGCGGGCCACCATCTCGAAGTACCGGACGGTCTCATCCCGGCCTCGATGTACCTCGATGAGGCCTCCGTCACGGGCACCGAAACGGCACTGCTGGCGGCGGCGGCAGCACCCGGCCTCAGTGAGATCAGGCACGCCGCGTGCGAGCCGCACGTCGTGGAACTCTGCGCGTTTCTCGAGACGATGGGCGTCGGCATCTCCGGTGCCGGCACGCACACGATCCGCGTCGATGGTGTGGGACGGCGGCGGGGTGGACGCAAGCGCCTCGAGGGCGACTACATCGAGGCGGGCAGCTGGGCCGTGGTCGGGGCCATTACGGGCGGGGCCGTGGACGTCGGTGGCACGCGCCCGGTCGACATGGAAGTGGTGGCCGCGACGCTGCGAAAGCTCAACGTTACCTGCAGTCAGCACGACGACGTGTTCCGGGTAGAACCGAGTCGGCTCATTGGCGCCGGTCGCATTACGACCGGGCTATGGCCTGGATTTCCGAGCGACCTTGTGAGTCTGGTGACGGTACTCGCCACACAGGCTGAAGGCGCGACGCTCGTGCACGACTGGCTGTATGAGTTGCGCCTCTTTGCGCTTGAGCAGATGAGCGGCATGGGGGCCGACCTGTTCCTGTGCGACCCGCACCGCATCATCGTGACTGGGCCCCGGCGCCTCCGGGGCAAGGTGCTTGACAGCCGGGACATCCGGTCGGGCATGGCGCTCATCGCCGCGGCCCTTGCGGCCGATGGGCCGAGCCGCGTCGAACCGCTCGAAACCGTCGAGCGCGGCTACAGCCAGCTTGTGGAACGTCTCGAGGCTCTCGGGGCCGACGTGAGTCGGGTCTAGCGGTTCTCGTACGCCGGGGGCGCGACAGCGGCCCCGGGGCCGCCGGGCGGCCGCACGGGTGAGGCCGGGGGCGCGCCGACACCACCGGGCGCAGCAGGCGAGGGGCTGGTGCCCGGAGGCGGCGTGGCACGCGGAGGTGTGGCCGACGGCATCGGCGGGGGCAGGTCGCTCGAGCCGCCGACCCCGTCCCGACTCATGCGGAAGGGTGCCAGATCCGCGGCCGTGAGGTCGAGTACCCGTACGATGCGTGGCGTCAGCGTGAGAATGATGTCGGTTTCCTGCACTTCCTTGCGGGTATAGGCAAACAGCCGTCCCACGACAGGCAAATCGCTGAGTCCCGGAATGCCGGCGAGGGAGCGCCGTTCCTCATCGCGGATGAGCCCCGCGAGCATATTCGTCTCACCGTCCTGCAGGCGAATCACCGTGTTGATCGACCGATTGCCGAACGTGGGGAGTCCGCCGAATCCCGTGCCGGAAATACTGCTCAGTTCAATTTTCACCGCCAGCGACACCGCATCGTCGTGATGCGTACGCGGGGTGATGTCGATGTTGACGCCGATGTTCTCGTAGTTGAACGACGTGATCGGCTGGGATTGCACACCGCCCGAGGCGATCGGGGCGAACGTGGTGACCGGCACGGGGACGCGTTCCCCGAATCGTGCCTGGGCGGCTATGCCCTCGGTCGTGCGCAGTTGGGGATTGGCCAGGACGCGCGTGGCGCTGTCGGTTTTCAGGAGCCGGTAGTACAGCGCGGGCAGATTGGTCAGCAGCACATCCGCCGATGTCAGCGTCGACAAGTCGCGCAGCGACAGGCCGGGGCGGTTCACCTCGGCCTGACCGGAGATGCCCGTGGGCGTCGCCCCTGGGGAGGCCAGCTGCAGACCGAACGCATTGAGATGTGAGCGGTCGACCTCGAGCAGCTCGACGTTGATGATGACCTCGGGTCGCGCCTTGTCGATGGCCGCGATGATTCGGCCAGCGGCGGTCACGCGCTCGGGCGAGTCCTTGATGGTGATGGCGTTGGTGGCGGTCAGGGCCGCGATGCGTCTGGCGTCGACCACGATGCGGAGGACGTCGATGGTTTCCTTGAGGTCGGCGTTGCTCAGGTAGAACGTGCGGACCACTTCCTCTTCATACTCGCGGCGCTTGGCCTGCGTATCGGGAATGACGGTGACGGTGCCCGGCGCAGTCACGCGCCAGAAGGTGCGTGTGGCCGTCGCGAGCGACGTCAGGGCTCGGTCGAGTGTGACGTTCCGCAGGTCGATGGAGACCATGCTGTCGCGGAAGGCGGGGTCGAACACCAGACTGATGCCCGCAAACTTTCCGATCGCCGACAGGATGTCGCGCGTGGAGGCGTCACGAAACACCATGGTGTCGGGCAGAGCGAGGTCGGCGGGCAGGTCGCTGCCCGGCAAGGGGGCCTGCCGGCTCTGGTCGATGAGCGTTTCGAGGCGAGTCTTGCCGTCTTCCCGCACGGCGACCTGTGTGCGGACCTGCTGGCGTACCGTTCGAAGCTCGGTCTGGATGTCTCCGCTGCCCGGACTCAGTTCGCTGGCGATCTGCAGTTCGAGGAGGGCTTCGTCGAGAGACCCGGTCGCCACCAGTCTGCGGGCGCGTACCAGATGGTCCTGCGAGGCCCGCAGGCGCGACCGCTCGAGTCCGAGGCGTGCATCGGTGTTGCCGGGGGACTGCTTGAGCAGTCGGGTGTACTCGGCGACGGCGGCGTCGTAATCCTGACGGGTTTCGGCGCTGCGTGCCGTGGCGAGGCTGCGCGACGAGGCGCACCCGGCCGCCACAGCGACGGCGGCCAACAGCGCGAGGGGGGCAAGACGCAGGCTAGGCCGGCGGGGCAACATGATGAATGACGTCCACGCCGCGCGGGACGCGGAACCTGAAGGTATTATCGGGCAATCGGCGGTTTTCCTTCACGTTGGTGAACGAAAAAACCGACCGCCCACCCTGGCGGTCGGCCGCCACCAGCACGCGAATCTGCAGCGACTGTGGTTCGACCGCGAGGGCGAACCATTCGTAATCGGGGTCCTGCTGCTTTGGCACGAGGCGCAGCGCCGTGAAGCCAGCGGACGCTTCGGGCAGCGTTGTGAACGTTGGCGTGAAATCACGGGCCAGGTCGGCCCGGCCGGCCAGGACGAGCACGGGTGTCGTGGCCTGGCCCGCCGTCGGCATGGGCGTGACTATCACCTGTCGGTCGGCGATGAGATACGAAAAGATGCTGATGCCGTCCGAGACAAATTCCTTGCGCTCGGGTGCGTCGTAGACGAAGCGGAACTGATTGGGTTGCCTGATCGCGAACGTCCCGCGTTCGGTGGTGCGTGTGCGGAGCACACCGCCCTCGTACGACTGGGTGAAGTCGCCGCTGTAGTCGGTGAGCCGCGCGTACCGCTGCTGGATGCGTTGCGCCAGGGCGACCGGGTCGGGAGGCTGCGCCAGCGGATGCGCACCGGCGGCGACCACCAGGACGATGAGACAGGTGAGCAGTGAGCGCACGCCCTCACGATAGCAGGTTCTCCAGGAGTATCATGCGCGTCACTTGTCCCGATTCTCCAAATCGCACATCGTCGCTGCACCAGGCTACAACCGGTGGCTGATTCCGCCGGCCGCACTGGCGATCCATCTGTCCATTGGTATGGCGTATGGTTTCAGCGTGTTCTGGCTGCCGCTGAGCCGTGCCATCGGCATCACGGCGCCAGCCCCTGAGGATTGGTCGATCAGCACCCTCGGGTGGATGTATACCCTGTTTTTTGTGATGCTCGGGTCGTCTGCGGCGGTGTTCGGGCCCTGGCTCGAGCGTGAAGGGCCCCGCAAGGCGGGTGCGGTTGCGGCGTGCTGCTGGGGGGGAGGATTTCTGCTGTCGGCGGTTGGCGTGTATCGGCACGAAATTGCCTGGCTGTGGCTGGGTTCCGGCGTGATCGGGGGCTGTGGGCTGGGCCTCGGGTATATCTCTCCGGTCTCCACACTGATGAAGTGGTTTCCTGACCGGCGCGGGCTGGCCACCGGTCTGGCCATCATGGGTTTCGGCGGTGGCGCCATGATCGGTTCTCCTCTGGCGGATGCCCTGATGCGGCGGTTCGCGACGCCAACATCAGTCGGGGTGTGGGAGACCTTTGTGGTGATGGGCGGGCTGTATCTCGTAGCCATGCTGGCCGGAGCGTGGGCCTATCGCCTACCTCCGGACGGATGGAGCCCCGACGGCAGACACGCGCACGCAGCAGGCACGGCGGCATCGGTCGTGCCGTCGACGACGCCGGATGTGGCGTGGCGTACGGGCACGTTCTGGACGTTGTGGGCGGTCCTGTGCCTGAACGTCAGTGCGGGCATTGGCGTGCTGGGTGTGGCGTCGCCGATGATCCAGGAGGTGTTTCCTGGGCGGGTGGATCCGTCGGCGGCGGCAGGCTTCACCGGGTTGCTCAGTCTGTTCAACATCGGCGGGCGCCTGTTCTGGGCGTCGCTCTCCGACTGGCTGGGGCGACCGCGCACGTACCTCATCTTCTTCGCGCTGGGCATGGCGCTGTATGCGGCGGTGCCGTGGGCAAGCCGCTCCGGGAACCTGCTGCTGTTTGTGGCGCTCTTCGCGGTGATCCTGACGATGTACGGCGGAGGCTTTGCGGCGATCCCTGCCTATCTGGCCGATGTGTTCGGGGTGGCCTATGTCGGGGCCATCCACGGACGTCTGCTGACGGCGTGGTCGACGGCGGGTATCCTGGGGCCTGTGCTCGTCAACTATCTGCGCGAGTATCAGCTGGCGCGAGGGCTCACGGGTGTCGATGCCTACGCGATGACGATGTGGGTGCTGGTGGGATTGCTGGGGCTGGGTCTGCTGGCGAACAGTCGCGTGCGGCTGCCGAACGTGGGGCCCGCGACCGACAGCGTGGCTGAACGAGCCGCTCCCGTCGGAAGTGTGACCCCGGTGGCGTCTGTCCACGGCGGGGGCACGTCCGCGACTGGGGGGCAGTGGGGCCTCGTGGTCGTGGCGTGGGCGCTGGTGCTGGTCCCCCTGCTGTGGGGCGTGTCGCGCACCCTGACGCTCGCGGGGCAGCTGATCGGGCGCTGAGGGGACGGGGGCCGTGCACCGGTCTG
>JBIIDF010000110.1:0-8573 GCA_044238535.1 Vicinamibacterales bacterium | reverse complement strand
GGCGACGTGGTAGGCCAGCAACTGCAGCGGGATGGTGAAGGCGATGGGTGCCAGCAGGGGCGCGGTGGGCGGCACGGCAATGAGGGCGTCGCGTGTCGGGTCGAGCAGGTCACTGAGACCGTGCTGCCCTTCGGTCACGAGCGCGATCACAGATCCACCTCTCGCCTTCACTTCCTGAATGTTGCCGATCATCTTCTCGAACACGGCATCGGCTGGTGCCAGGGCGACGACGGGCATGGATTCGTCGATCAAGGCGATGGGCCCGTGCTTCATCTCGCCGGCAGGATAGCCCTCGGCGTGGATGTATGAAATTTCCTTCAGCTTGAGTGCGCCCTCGAGCGCAATGGGGTAGTGAACGCCCCGTCCCAGAAACAGGAAATCGCGCCGCGTATGGAAGCGGCTTGCGATGTCCTCCGTTGCCTTCGCCAGGCGCACCGTCTTCTCGATGACGGCCGGTAGCGTGAGCAGGGCATCAACGGCCGCGCGCTGGTCGCTGTGGGCCAGCGTTCCTCTGACTTCCGCCAACCGGAGGGCGAGCAGATACAGCGCCACCAACTGGGTCGTGAAGGCCTTCGTGGAGGCGACCCCGATCTCGGGACCGGCGTGGGTGTAGATGGTGCCGTCAGCCTCACGCGTGACCATGCTGCCGACGACATTGCAGATGGCGAGACTGCGCGCACCTCTGCTGGTGGCCTCGCGCAGTGCTGCCAGCGTATCGGCCGTCTCCCCGGACTGGGTGATGGCCACGGCCAGCGTCTGCGCATCCACCAGCGGCTGCCGATACCGGAACTCGGAGCCGTAGTCGACGTCGACGGGAATGCGCGCCAACCGTTCGATCATGAACTTGCCGACGAGCGCGGCATGCCACGACGTGCCGCACGCCAGCATCGTGACCTTCTGCATGGATGCCAGATCGCCATCGGCGATCCCGATTTCCTCGAGGTGCGTCAGGGCCGTGTCTGGCGACACGCGGCCCAGGATGGTGTCGCGGATGGCGTGGGGCTGCTCGTGAATTTCCTTGAGCATGAAGTGCTTGTAGCCCGACTTCTCGGCCTGAATCGGATCCCAGGAAATCCGTGTCGGCATGGGATGCCGCACGGTGCCGTCGACTCCGCTGAAGGTGACGCCGTTGACCGTGACGACCGCAATCTCCTGGTCGTTCATGAACACCACGTCTCGCGTATGGGCCAGGATCGCTGGCACATCACTGGCGACAAAGTATTCGTGGTCACCGAGACCAATCACTACGGGCGGGCCGCAGCGCACGGCCACAAGTGTGTTCGGGTCATCGGCCGACAACAGCACCAGCGCAAACAGTCCGCGCATTCGGGGCATGGCGCGTCTGACGGCCGCTTCCAGTCCATCGTGCTCCCAGCAGTCTTCGATGAGATGCGCCACGACTTCCGTGTCGGTCTCCGACAGAAATCGATGGCCTCTCGCGCCGAGTTCGCGTTTCAGGTCGAGATAGTTCTCGATGATGCCGTTGTGCACCACGACAATCCGTCCGCTACTGTCGCGGTGCGGATGGGCATTCTCTTCGGTGGGACGTCCGTGTGTCGCCCAGCGGGTATGGCCCAGCCCATATTGGCCGACCAGCGGCTGCTGCGCGACGGCGTGCTCGAGGTTGGCCAGCTTCCCGGCGCTTCTGCGGATATCGAGGCGGCCGTGGTCGACCACCGCAATGCCCGCTGAGTCGTAGCCACGGTACTCGAGGCGTCTCAGCCCGTCGAGAATGACAGGCACGACCGGCTTGGAACCGATGTAACCGATGATGCCGCACATGGTGGAGTGGAAACCTCAGTTGTGTGACGACGCCTGCTTTCTTGCACGACGTCGGGTTGCCCAGCCTTCTTTGTTCTGCTGGCGTGCACGGCCAACAGCCAGGGCGTCTGCAGGCACCGGCATGGTCACCGTCGAACCGGCCGCCACGTAGGCATTGTCTCCGATGGTGACCGGGGCGACTAGAGTCGAATTGCTGCCGACAAATGCCCCAGTGCCGATGACCGTCTGGTGCTTGTGCACCCCGTCGTAGTTGCAGGTGATCGTGCCCGCGCCGATGTTGGCCTTGTCGCCCACGGTGGCATCGCCCACGTAGGAGAGATGGTTCACTTTGGCGCCATCGCCGAGTGACGCCTTCTTGAGTTCGACGAAGTTACCCACCTTGGCCCCGGTGCCCAGACGGCTTCCGGGTCGCAGGTGGGCAAACGGTCCCACCTGGGCCTGCGGGCCGATGTGGGTATCGGTGACGAGGCTGTGGTCCAGAATCGTGACCCCATCGCCGACCGTCGCATTGACCAGCCGCACACCCGAATAGATCGTGCAGTCACGGCCGATGGCGGTGCGTCCCTGCAGCATGACGCCTGGAAAGAGAATGCTGTCGGCACCGACGGTGACGCCGACGTCGACATAGGTGGCGGCGGGATTGATGACGGTGACGCCGTCGGCCATGAGGTCGTCCGCATAGCGCTGATAGAGCAACCGGGTCACCTCAGCCAGTTCTGCACGGCTGTTCACGCCTCGCACCTCTGCGGCATGCGGAATCGTCCAGGTCGTCACGGTGCGGCGCTGCTGCCGATAAATGCCGATGAGGTCGGGCAGGTAGTACTCTCCCTGGGCGTTGAACGCGCCGATGCTTCGCAGGGCCTCGAACAGGGGCGGCAGGTCGAAGGCATAGATGCCGGCGTTGACTTCCTTGACCTCGCGCTCCGACGGCGACGCATCGCGTTCCTCGACGATGCGCGAGATGTCACCGGATTCTGCCCGGATGATCCGCCCGTAGCCGGTGGGACGCTCCAGCATGGCGGTCATCACCGTGGCGGCGGCGCCGGTGGCCTCGTGTGTCGCAATGAGGGCACTGAGGGTCGCGGGCGTCAGGAGCGGGACGTCGCCCGAGAGCAGCACCACCGTGCCGAGCCGTCCTGTCAGCACCGATTCGGCCTGAAGCAGTGCGTGACCGGTGCCCAGCTGGGGTTCCTGAAGCACCGTGGTGATGTCCGGCTGGTCGGCGAGGTGTGCGGTGACTCGCGCGTGTTCGTGGCCGACGATGACCGTGGTCGAGACGGGGGACAGGGCGGCCGCCGAACGGAGCACGTGGCGCAGCAGCGAGAGGCCTGCGGCTTCGTGAAGCACCTTGGGGCGCTCGGACTTCATGCGGGTGCCCTTGCCGGCCGCCAGCACAACGATGTGAACAGGAGACGGGGTCGACATAGTCAGGTGTCTCTTGAGAGGTTGTATACGAATTTTGTCGAAAGACCGAATTTGTCGGCTACTGACCGGGCCGCCTCGCGAGGAGACTGCGCTCCTGAAGCGGTGGCCTCGGCGACCATGGCCCTGAGGGTCTCGTCTGAGGGGGTGTCCTTCGGGATGGCGTCTTCAGGTCTGGCTGGAATGACCACCGTAAACTCGCCCTGGGGTGTCGTCAATCGAACGGCCACGGCATCGGGAGTGCCCTGCAGCGTTTCCTCGTGTATTTTGGTCAGTTCTCGAAAGACAATAATAGGGTATTGAACCAAAACACTAAGTTCTTCAAGCGTCTGCCTTATACGATGTGGCGCCTCGAAACATACCACCGCGCCATGTCCCAAGGAGACGCTGAGGCACTCAAACCATCTTTTTCGGTCTTTTCCCTTAACAGGTGGAAATCCGAGGAATGAGAACGCCGGGCGGTCGAGCCCGGCCGCGGAGATGGCAGCCGCCACAGCGCTTGGGCCGGGAATGGCCTCTACCCTGATTCCCGCGGCCCGTGCCATCTGTACCAGCTCGGCACCAGGGTCTGAAATGCCAGGGGTTCCGGCATCGGAGACCAGTGCAATCGACTGGCCGGCCAGCAACTGTTCGACCAGTCGCGGCGCCCGTGAACCCTCATTGTGGGCATGACAGGACACCAGGGGGGTCGAAATGCCGAAGTGCCGCAGCAGATTGCCGCTGCGGCGGGTGTCTTCGGCGGCGACGAGGGTTACATCGCCGAGCACACGCAGTGCACGCACCGAGATGTCGTCCAGATGACCGATGGGCGTTGCCACGACAAAGAGCGTACCGGCCACCGAATTATTGTAACCTTGAGGGATGTCCGCGGTGAGACGCTGCGGACCGAGTCTGCCGTCCTCCACTCATGCATGCTGCGGAACCGCTGAGCCACTTCGTCGACGCCTACCTGACGTACCTGTACGAGGCGTGTCCGACGCAGGCCACCTTTGACGGCGTCCACCTGAACGACGACCTGCTGGAAGACTACCGGCGCGCGGCGATCGACCGGCACCTCGGGGCGTTGGCCGGATTCGCACGCCGCCTGGATGCCATTCCCTCCGAGGGGCTGACCCTCAGCGAACAGGCTGACCGGGCCCTGGTCGACGCCAACATCCGTTCGCGCCAGTTCGACCTTGAGGTGACGCGGTCCTGGGAAAAAAACCCGCACATCTACGCCGACCTGGTGGCCTCGTCTCTGGCGGCTCAGGCCCTGTTCACCTATGCGCCTGAGGAAGACCGGGCCCGCCGAGTGCTGTCGAAGCTGCGGCAGGTTCCGCGCCTGATTCTGGCGGCCCGCGAAAACGTCAAGGAACCACCCTCGATTTTCGTGAAGATTGGCCTTGAAAGCTGGCGGGGCGTCCGCACGTTTATCGATGCCGACATTCCGCGGGCCTTCTCGCGGATCGACGACCTGCACCTGCTGGCCGACCTGGCCGATGCGTCCACAGAGGCCGTGCAGGCCATTGACGACTACCTGGTCTATCTCGAGAACGATCTCCGACCCAAGGCCAAAGGGTCGTTCCGGCTTGGCAGAGACGTCTTCGAGCAGAAGCTGCGGCTGGACGAAGGCCTCCAGGTCTCGTCCGAGCGATTGCTCACCCTGGCATTGCGGGAACTGTCGCGGGTGCAGGACGAGTTCCGGCAGACGGCTGCGCGCATCGGACCCGGTGACCCGCTGGAGATCTGGGCACAGGTCCGACAGCAGCATCCGGCCCCAGGCGCCCTGATTGCCACCGCCCAGGACCAGCTGGCGCAGCTGCGGGCCTTCCTGGCAAAGGGATCGGTCGTTGAGCTCCCGGCGGAAGACGACGTGCGGGTGGCGCCGACGCCGGATTTCCTGCGGTGGTCGTTTGCCAGCATGTGGACGCCGGGTCCGTTTGAAACCCGTGTCTCGCGGGCCGTCTATTGTCTGACGGACGTTGAGCCCGAGTGGTCGCCGGAGCGCAAAGCCGAACACCTGCGCGATTACAACATTCCCACGCTCTGGAACATCTCGATGCACGAGGTCTATCCAGGGCACTACCTGCATTTCCACCACCTGCGCCGCGCGCCGTCGAAGGTGCGCCGCTCGACGCTGCTGGCACCGCTGTCATATCTCGAAGGGTGGGCCCACTACTGCGAAGAGATGATGCTCGAGGCCGGATTCGGGCGTGGCGACCACGCCATGAAGCTGGGCCAGCTCGGCGAGGCCCTGGTGCGGCTGGCGCGATTTGTGGTGTGCATCAGGCTGCACACCGACGACTGGTCGGTCGAGCAGGGTGTGCGGTTCTTCCGCGAAGAAGCCTACCTGGAAGAGGCGGCCGCCCGTCGCGAGGCGGAACGCGGCACGTTCGACCCGACCTATCTGGTGTATTCGGCGGGCAAGCTCATGCTGCAGAAGCTGCGCCGCGACTGGATGGAAGAGCAGTCGGGCAAGCCCACGCTCAGGGCCTTCCACGACGCGTTCCTGTCGCAGGGCGCGGCCACGTTTCCCCAGCTGCGCCGCCTGATGCTGCAGCACGCTGACGGCGATCCTCTGGAGTAACCCGACATGCCGCTCTACGAATATCAGTGCGAAGCGTGTGGCCACCGCTTCGAGGTGATTCAGAAGTTTTCAGACGCGCCCCTGACGCAGTGCCCGACCTGCTCGGGGCCGGTGGCCAAGCTGCTGTCGTCGCCCGCGATTCAGTTCAAGGGGTCGGGCTGGTACATCACCGACTACGCCCGGTCGGGATCGTCCGGCGGCAACGTGGCACCCGGCAAGAATGAGTCAGGCGGGTCGACCGGTGCGTCAGATAGCGCGACCGGCAGCACCTCGACCCCGGCGGCGCCTGCGGCCCCTACCAAGACCGACGCCCCGTCGAAGTAGGCGGGCCGGGCTATCGCCCGCCCGTGATACCGAGCGACGCCAGATATTCGCGGAACGGACCCGCCAGCTCGGGCCGCTTGAGCGCAAGGTACACGACCGCCTTCAGGAACCCCAGCTTGTTGCCGGCATCATGCCGCACGCCGTCGATCTCGAAGGCATACACGGGGCGCGTCTCGAGCAGGCGGCGCAATCCGTTGGTCAGCTGAATCTCGCCCGAGCGGTCGCGCGCTGTTTCATGCAGGGCCGGGAAGATGTCGGGCGTGAGAATGTAGCGGCCGATGATGGCCAGGTTCGAGGGCGCCTCGGCCCGAGGCGGCTTCTCGACCATGTGCCTGATGCGGTGCACGCCGCGCCCGAGCTCGGGGGCAGGCTCGACGTCGACAATGCCGTAACTCGAGACGCTTTCTTCCGGCACGCGCTCGACGGCGATGACCGGCGCGCCGGTGCGCTGGTACACCTCGATCATCTGCTGCAGACCCGCGGGCTCCGCGTCGATTACATCGTCGGCCAGCACCACGGCGAATGGTTCGCCCGCGACCAGATCTTCGGTCACCAGCACCGCATGACCGAGCCCGAGCGGCTCGCCCTGTCGCACATAGGCGACATTGATGAGATTCGAGATGGCCCGCACTTCCGCGAGCAGCTCTGTCTTGCCACGGGTTTCGAGGAACGATTCGAGTTCGGCCGAGACATCGAAGTGATCTTCGATGGCATTCTTGCCACGCCCAGTCACGAGGATGATGTTGGTGAGCCCGGACGCCACCGCCTCCTCGACCCCGTACTGAATGACGGGTTTGTCGACGAGGGTGAGCATTTCCTTCGGCTGGGCCTTGGTGGCTGGAAGGAACCGGGTGCCGAGGCCGGCGGCGGGAAACACGGCCTTCCGAACAGGCGGATGCATCAGCACTAGAATAAGACACCTGAATCATGCTTGATCCGACATTTGTCCGCGACCATCTCGATCGTGTGCGTGCCGGCCTTGCGGCGCGAGGCATGGATGCCAGCCGCGAACTCGACACCCTGGCGGCGCTCGACCAGAAACGGCGCCAGATGATTCCGCAGGTCGAAGGCCTGAAGCGCGAACAGAACGCCTCGGGCGAGGCCGTCGCACGGGCCAAGAAGGCCGGCGAGGATGTGTCGCACATCTTCGAGGCCAACAAGCAGCGCGGCCAGACGATCAAGGGCCTGGAGGCGGAGCTCGACACCCTGGAGCAGGAGCGGCAGGCCATTCTCGATGTGCTGCCCAACCTTCCGCATGCCTCTGTGCCGGTGGGCCGCAGTGCGGCCGACAACGTCGAGGTGCGGGCGTGGGGCGAGCGGCGCGTCTTCGACTTCACGCCGAAGGCGCACTGGGACAGTGGTCCGGAGCTCGGTATCATCGACTTCGAGCGGGCCACGCGCGTGTCGGGCTCTCGGTTTGCGTTCCTCATGGGCGACGGCGCGAAGCTGGAACGTGCGCTCATCAACTTCATGCTCGAGCTGCACTCGACCCACCACGGATATACGGAAGTCGAGCCCCCGTTTCTCGTGTCGGGCAGCACGCTGTACGGCACGGGCCAGCTGCCGAAGTTCGGGCCTGACCTCTTCAAGATTGCTGGCGAGTGGGACCTGTATCTGATTCCCACGGCCGAGGTGCCGGTAACGAACCTCTACCGTGGTGAGATTCTGGACGGCCGCCAGCTGCCGCTGAAGTACACCGCCTACACGCCGTGCTTCCGCAGCGAGGCCGGCTCGTACGGCTCTGATGTGCGCGGTCTGATTCGTCAGCACCAGTTCGACAAGGTCGAGCTGGTGAAGTTCGCCACGCCCGACACCTCGTACGACGAACTCGAGTCGCTCACCACCAACGCCGAACGCGTGCTGCAGCTGCTGCAGCTGCCCTACCGGACGATGGCGCTGTGTACGGGGGATATGGGCTTTTCGGCCTCGAAGACATACGACATCGAAGTGTGGCTGCCCAGCCAGCAGACCTACCGCGAGATTTCGTCGTGCTCGAACTGCGAGGCGTTCCAGGCGCGCCGGGCGAATATCCGCTTCCGTCCCGACGGCACGGGCAAGGCCGAGTATGTGCACACGCTGAACGGATCGGGACTGGCCGTGGGCCGCACGCTCATCGCCGTGCTTGAGAACTATCAGCAGGCCGACGGCACGGTGGTGGTGCCCGAGGCGCTGCGGCCCTACATGGGCGGGCGCGCCGTGATTGGCACGCCCCGGGCTTAGGCCGACTGGTCCCGCGCCGCGGTGGTGCGCGCTGCCGGGAGGGTCTGGCCGTGCAGCCTGGCGGCTGTGTGTCAGCGAGGGTGTCCTGGTGCGGACCGGCTGAGGCGCCCACCGGTACGGCCGGCCCAGGGCCCTTCCCTGGGCGGGTCGGGATGGTGCGATAATCTGGGGCACGCGGAGGGATGGCGGAGCGGTCGATCGCGGCGGTCTTGAAAACCGTTGTACCGGAAACGGTACCGGGGGTTCGAATCCCTCTCCC
>JBIIDF010000108.1:0-8712 GCA_044238535.1 Vicinamibacterales bacterium | reverse complement strand
AGGCGGTCACGCAGTTGCGCCGTCGACAACTCGCGCCTGGACAGCATCACCAGCGCCGTCACATACGCGTCCGGGGGAGGGGACGCCTCAGCCTCGGCTGTCAGTGGCGATCGACGTCGTCGGAAGGCCATCAGCGGAGGGGCGGCTGTGTTTCTCTGCAGAACGGGCAGACATCCGTCCGGGCTGCGATGGCCTTGTCACAGTGCCAGCAGAAGCGGGGCTGGGGCGTGTCCCGAGCGCGCAGACGGGTCTGCACATCCTGCATCGCCCCAGCGGCCGGCGCGGCGACACTGCCCGCGGCACGCCAGGGACGGCGTGGTGCCAGCTCGGCGCGAGCGGCGAGGACGGCTTCGAGCAATTCGCCGGCGCGCTGATACCGGTCGGTGACCGCGGGTTCGAGCGCGCGCATCACAATGTCGGCGATCGTCCTGGGGAGCCGGGGATTCCGCACGCGTGGGGGCGTGGTGAGTTCTCCTCGCATCAGGCGGTCGAGATCGCGTGGCGCCGGAGGCTGATACGGCATGGTGCCGGTCAGCATCTGATACATGGTCACCCCCATCGAGTAGACATCCGACGCGAACACCGCCTTGCCATGAAACTGCTCGGGGGCCATGTAGGGCGGGCTGCCGATCACCGTGGTGCCGTGCGCAGCGATCTCGAGAAATCGGGACGTGCCGAAATCGGCGACCTTGCAGAGCCCCTGGTCGGTCACCAGTACGTTGCCCGGTCGCAGGTCGCGGTGAATCACGCCGTGCTGCTGGGCGTGGTCGAGGGCATTACAGATCTGGCAGGTGAAGTCGAGGGCCTGGGTGAGTTCCAGCGTGCCTTCGCGGTCGAGCAGGGTCTCGAGTGTCTCTCCCGGGACGTACTCCATCACGATGAAGAACACATCATCCTGTCGTTCGGCGGTCAGGACGGTCACGATGTTCGGGTGAGCCAGCGAGGCCAGCAGACGGGGTTCGCGCAGCAGTTCGCTGAAGTCGGCGGTCTGGCGGTGCGGTACTTTGAGGGCGACCTTCTTGTCGATCCACGTGTCTTCCGCGAGGTAGACCGCGCCGAACCCTCCGCTCCCCAGGGTCGACATGATGCGGTATTTGCCCACCGTCTGGCCACGGAAGAACATCCCCGGAGTATACCGGCAGAGCTCGTCAGTCACCCGGCCGTGCATCCCCGCGTACAATCTCCGGGTGCTGCCGCGATTCTATGTGCCCCTCGTCGACGCCACCGGGAGCGGGGTGCTGCCCGACGAGGAGGCCACGCACCTCACGCGAGTGCTGCGCCTCGGCGTCGGCGCGGCGGTCGAAGTCTTTGACGGACGGGGCGGTGTGTGGGTGGCGACTGTCACCGAGATATCGCGTCGCCATGTCGCGGTCATGACCACCGCGGGCATTCCGGCCCCGGTGGAACCGCGGGTGCGTGTGCAGCTTGTGGTCTCGGCCCTCAAGGGTGACAAACTCGATGACGTGGTGCGTGACGCCGCGATGGTCGGTGTGAGCGATATCCACGTGGTGGTGACCCAGCGAAGTGAGGTGTCAATGGCAGCGGTGCTGCGGGGCGGCCGGGTCGACCGCTGGCGGCGGATTGCTGTGTCCTCTCTGAAACAATGTGGCCGCGCCATACTGCCGACGGTCCACGCCCCGCAGTCTCTGGCGCAATGGGCCAGCGCAGGAGCGCGCGGCACCCTCCTGGTGATGTGTGAGCCGGCCGCAGGTGAGGGCCGTCGCATCAGCGATGTGCCGAGGACGGGAGAGGTCACGCTGGTGGTGGGGCCCGAGGGCGGGTGGACGCCGGACGAACTGGCCCTGCTGTCGGGAATGGGCGCCATCGCGGTACAGTGCGGAGGACTCACCCTCAGAGCCGACGCGGCGCCGCTGGTTGGTGTGGCAGCACTCTGCGAGGGCTGGCAGGCATGGTAGGAGACAGACCGATGACACTGATGCGGATGGCTGGATGTGTGCTGGCGCTGGTGGTGGCCTCAATGCCGTCGATGACGGCGCAGGACCCGGTGGCCACGTTTTCCATTCTGGGGTACGACCCCGCAACCGGCGAGGTGGGGGGAGCCGTCCAGTCCCGCGTGTTCAGCGTCGGGAATGGTGTGCTGTGGGCCGAGGCCGGTGTCGGCGCGGCCGCCACGCAGGCCATCGTCGATGTGAGCTATGGGCCGAAGGCCCTCGACCTGCTCCGTGCCGGGATGCGCCCCGAGGCGATTATTCGCGCCATTTGGGACAGTGACCCCGACCCGTCGCCCCAGCAGTGGACCAAACAGGGCCGGCAGTTTGCCGTCATCAACCAGCGCGGCGAGACGGCGGTCTACACCGGGCCGCAGGCCAGCACGTGGGCGGGACATGCGCAGGGCAAATACGCCACCGCGCAGGGCAACATTCTGGCAGGCAAAGGTGTGGTCGACGGGATGATTGCCGCCTTCGAATCAACGTCCGGTCACCTGTCGCAGCGACTCGTGGCGGCGCTGGACGCCGGGCAGCAGGCCGGTGGTGACACACGCGGGATGCAGTCGGCCGCCATCCTCATCGTGGGCAAGGGCCAGGGCGTCTGGCTGAACAACGATGTCGTCATGCGGCTGCAGGTCGACGACAGCGGACAGCCCATCGCCGAGCTCCGTCGACTGGTGACGTCGTGGAACGAACGGCGTGTCAAGGGACAGCAGCGGGCGGTGACGGCGCCCCGTCCCTGATCGGCGCGTCCGGTGCGCGAGAGTCAGGCGAGCTGCAGGGCAACCCAGGTGGCTTCTTCGAGCCGGGCCTGGGGTTGCAGCGGCAGAAACGCCCGTGCGACATCGGACTCTTCATCGCGGTCGAACCCGCTGATGATGAGTGTGCCGCCGGGCGTGACGAGGCGACGCAGTTCTGCGGCTGTCGTGCGTAACATCCCGCCTGTCAGATTGGCACACACCAGATCCGCAGGTTCGTAGGGGGTGTGCCTGAAGTCCGCGGTGGCAAACTGCACCACCGGTGGCAACGGATTGAGTCGGGCGCTGGTCAGGGCCGAGTCGATGGCGTCCTGGTCGACATCGACGCCAACGACCTCACAGGCCCCGGACAGGGCCGCGGCCATTGCCAGGACGCCAGAGCCCGTTCCGATGTCGAGAACCCGTCGTCCCTCGCAGGACAGCGGCGAGAGCAGGGCCAGGCACATGCGGGTCGTCGGGTGATGGCCCGTGCCAAAGCCCATCGATGGTTCGATCACAATCACCGTGGTGCCGTGGGCCGGAGCCTCGGGCACCTGCCAGGGCGGCGCGACGATGAAACGGCCGGCGGTGACGGCGGTCAACGAGGCCTGTGACCGTGCCGCCCAGTCGTCGTCCGGCACGTCCACTTCGAGGAGTGAGAGCTCCGGCATGGCTGCCGCGATGGCGTCGATGGCCGCCCGGCGCACATCAGCGTCGGAAAAAAACACGCGCCAGCGAAGCGGCGTCGGTGGCGGCTCGGGGATGGGCGGAAAGGTCGGATCCCACAGTCCGCCGGGCGGTAGCGGTCGCTCGGCCAGGTCTTCGATGGCCAGAGGAGCCCAATCGTCGAGGACCACTGGGAGCAGATCATCCACGCCCACTGGGACGTCGACGGCCGGGGCCTCGATCTGCAGCGCGTGCCAGAGCCGGCTCATCGGAAGAGTTTCGAGAAGATGCTTTCCGATTCCTCGTCGTCGGCGGTGGGCACCGGACGATGGACTTCGGGCGCGAGTGTGGCAGCCAGTTGCTCGAAAAGCGCGCGCTGTTCCTTCGAGAGCTTCTTCGGAACGGTCCCTCGCACGGTGACGAGCAAGTCGCCCCGTACCCGGTTCCCGCCGAGGTCGGGCATACCCTTGCCTTTGATCTTCAGCGTCGCATCCGGTTGCGTCCCCTCCGGGATGCGGAGGAGCTCGTCCTCGTCGATACCGGGCACCGTCAGTTCGCCGCCGAGGGCGAGGGTCGTCATGGCGACGGGGATCTCGCAGAGCAGGTCATTGCCGTCCCGACGCAGGAACTCGTGCTCGCGCACATGCATGACCACGTAGAGGTCGCCTGAGGGGCCACCCTGTGCGCCGGCCTCTCCCTCGCCGGTGAGTCGCATGCGCTGCCCGGTGGCGATCCCGGCCGGCACCTTCACGGTCAGCTTGCGCTGCTGCGTGGTCGTGCCCTGACCCGCACAGGTCTTGCAGGGTTTCTGAATGACCTTCCCCGCACCGCGGCACTGGCCACACGTGCGCGCCATGGTGAAGAAGCCCTGCTGATAGCGGAGCTGACCTGCGCCTCGGCACTGGGGGCAGATCGTGGCGGAGGTGCCCGGGGCGGCACCGGAGCCGCTGCAGGTGTCGCAGCTTTCCTGTCGTGGGATCTGGATGGCAATTTCGGCACCGCGGGCCGACTGGAGAAAGTCGATCTCCATGTCGTACCGCAGGTCGCTGCCGCGTTGCGGGCCCGAGCGGCGTCGGCCGCCGCCGAGCGCGTCGCCGAATCCGAAGATGTCGCCCAGTCCGCCGAATATGTCCTGGAAGTCGGCGAAGATCGTGGGGTCGACCCCACCTCCACCGCCTGCGGCCCCGCCGACGCCGGCGTGACCGAAGCGGTCGTAGCGCGCGCGCTTGTCCGCATCGGCCAGCACCGCATACGCCTCCGCCGCTTCCTTGAACTTTTCCTCGGCATCTTTATCACCCTGATTGCGGTCGGGGTGATATTTGAGCGCGAGCTTTCGATAGGCGCCCTTGATATCGGACTCGGACGCGCCGCGCGCGACCCCGAGCACCTCGTAGAAGTCGCGCTTGCTCACGACGTGACCTTGGCCACCCGAACCATGGCGGGGCGCAGCAGGCGTTCGCCCAGCATGTATCCCTGCTGGAGCACCTGCACCACCTCGCCGTCACGGGCCCCGGTCACCTCCTCATAGGAGACCGCCTGATGGTGATGCGGATTGAACTCCTGGCCGAGGGCCTCGACTTCCGTCACGCCGCGCTTGCGGACCAGGTCGTGCAGGGCTTTGTGAATCATTTCGACACCCGTTTTGTACGGGCGGGCAGCCTCGGGCGTCTCGACCTGGAGGGCCCGGTCGAAATCGTCGATGACGCCGAGCAGGTCGCTCAGGACGTCTGCGGCGGCCCATTCGGTGAAGTCTTTCCGCTCGCGCTCGACGCGCTTGCGGAAGTTCTCGAATTCCGCGGTCTTTCTCAGCAGTCGCTCGTAGAGGTCGTCGCGCTCGCGTTGCAGGGCGTCGACCGGGGTGTGGGACGGCTGAGCTTCATGGCCCTCGGGGGAGGGGGCGGTGGACGGGTCGGGGATAGGGTCGTGGGTAGTCATGACAGTCAGTCAGTTACTGGACATCGCGCAGCACGCGAGCAACCGCCAGCGCCGCGATGTCAACCGCGGCGATGGCACGGGAATACTTCATGCGAGTGGGGCCGATGACGCCGACCGTGCCGGTGCCTCGACCATCGAAATAGGTGGACGCAATGAGGCTGAAAGGCCGCATTTCCGGGTCGTTATGTTCAGTGCCGATGATCACGGTGAGCCCGGGACCGTCGATGTATTCGTTGAGGAGGCGCACCAGTCGCTGCTTTTCCTCGACCATCCGCAGCAGCGCCCTCAGCGTGGCTGGGGCGATGCCGCTGACCGACACCACCTGCTCGAGCAAGGTCGACGCGCCGTCGATGTACACGGTGGTCGGCCCCTGCAGGGTGTCGAGCGACTGATTGGCCAGACGGAAGGCCAGGCCCAGCAACTGGTCGTAGAGCGTGCGCTCTTCACGCAGGCGTGACCGCACGCCGGCCCGCACCTCTTCCAGGGGCCGGCCCGAGAACTGTTCGTTGAGATACTGCGCGGCGTGACGCAATTCGTCGTGGCTGACGCCCTCGCCAATGTCCACGGTCTTCTGCGAGACCTGATTCCCGCGCGACACCATCACCACGAGGATGCGGGTGCCGCTGAGGGGCACGAACTCGATGCGGTGAAACACGGCATGCTCGTTGGCCGGTGCGATCGCGAAGCCTACGTGCCGTGACGATTCTGACAACGCATGCGAGGTCGACGACAGCAGCTCATCGATGAGCGGCTGTGCCCCTGCTTCCTGGCGGATGCGGGCCTCGATGCCCGTGGCATCCCTCGGGGCGCGGCGGCCGCCGAGCAGCTGGTCGACGTAGAACCGATAGCCGAGGTCGGTGGGCACCCGGCCGGCAGACGTGTGGGGCTGCCACACGTAGCCCATGTCTTCCAGTTGCGCCAGGATGTTCCGAACCGTCGCCGACGAGACGGCCAGGCCGAGACGCGGGAGCAACGTGGCGGAGGCCACCGGTTCTCCGGTGTCGATGTATTCGCGCACAAGCGCGGCCAGCACGCGGCGCGTACGGTCAGACAGGGCAGGAGCGATCATTGGCAGTCGCTACGCGAGACTGCTAACAGTATAACAGGGCGGCGCCGATTATCGGCTCACGCGCGGCATCCAGCGCAGCGAGGCATCGGCGAGGGCCGCTGCCCGGCCGCGCCGCACGGCGACGAGTTCCGCGACGATGCTGACCGCGATTTCCTGCGGCGTGACGGCACCGATGTCCAGGCCGATGGGGGCGTGCACGTGAGAGAGAGCTTCGAGCCGTGTCTGGCCCTGGGCGAGCAGCTGCTCGTAGATGCGGGCGACTTTGGCCCGGCTCCCAATCAGACCCAGATACCGCAACGGGCGAGAGGCCAGGGCCTGCAGGGCGTCGAGGTCGTGACGATGTCCCCGGGTGACAATGACCGCATACGCCGACTGCGGCAGTGTCGTGGCGGACAGCCAGGTCGGAATGTCATCCACCACCACCTCGGCGGCGCCGGGGAAGCGCTCGCGATTGGCGAAGGCGGCGCGGTCGTCGACCACATGGACTTCAAAGCCGGCGTCGGAGGCCAGGCGTGCCACATAGAAGCCCACGTGCCCGGCGCCGAAGACGTATAGGGCAGGCGGGGCTTCGAGGGGCTCGATGAA
This sequence comes from Vicinamibacterales bacterium, assembly GCA_044238535.1. GTDB lineage: Bacteria > Acidobacteriota > Vicinamibacteria > Vicinamibacterales > UBA2999 > VFZN01. Next base: position 1,771 of record JBIIDF010000108.1, on the reverse strand, counting down.
CACTTCCATCTGCCCGCCGCAGACGAGGCCGGTATCTTCGGCGAAGTCATCATTCAGGTCGTACTTGGCGCGGATCGCCTTGCGGGTGCGAAGGGCATCGCGGGCCTTCAGAAGGGCGTCGTTCTCGTAGCAGCCGCCGCCAATGGTGCCTACCGTTCGCCCGTCGGCGAAGACCAGCATCTTTGCCCCGACCCGCTGGGGCGTGGAGCCGTGCGATGACACGATGGTGACGAGGGCCACTTCGTCGCCCTGCGTGAGCGCCTCACCAATCGCGGCAAAGATTTCGTGATTCACAGCGGAATTATACGCGCCGGCCTACCACTGGTGCAGGCGACACAGTTCCGAGGGCTCCGTGCCGGTCAGGAAGACTTCGGTAACGGTGCGAGGGCAGTTGGGGGTCGCCAGATGTCCCGTGTCGCGGTCGATGTCCGCGGCGGAGATGCCCTCGGGGGCCTCGAAGGTCAGGTTGGGGCGACCGGCCAGCGCCTGCTTCATGAAGTCGGTCCAGATGGGCGTGGCCGCCTGCGACCCACTCAGCCCGAGGGGCTGGTTGTCGTCGAATCCCACCCAGACGACCGCCAGCACCTCTGGAGTGAAGCCCACAAACCAGGCATCGCGGAGGTCGTTGGTGGTGCCCGACTTGCCCGCAGCGTCGAGCGCAAAGCCCGCCGCCCGCGCGCTCGCGCCGGTGCCTTCGTTAACAACGCTGCGCATCATGTGGGTGACGAGGTACGTCGTATCAGGCCGGGCCACTACCGGGCCGGAGCGGGATGGGGGCCGCAGGTCATCCGTGCCACTGCGCACATGAGTGATGCCCGACAGGGGGGCGATGGTCCCACCATTTCCGAACAGTGTGTAGGCCGTCGCGACTTCGAGGGGTGTCAGTTCCGAGACACCGAGTGCGATCGAGGGATACCCTTTGACCTTTTCCGGACCAACCCCCGTGCGGTTCCAGAGGTCGGCGACCCGGTCGAATCCGATGGACTCAGCGACCTTGATGGCGACCATGTTCTTCGACAGCGCCAGGGCTCGGCGTAGAGTAATCAGTCCCTCGTATTCGTTTTCGAAGTTTCCGGGGGCCCACTCTTCCTCACCGTAGGTCCAGACGGTGGGTTCGTCATTCATCAGCGTTGCCGGAGTCAGGTCGGTGCGACCCTCGGCAGCGGCGTGCTCAAACGCTGCGAGATAGACAAATGGCTTGAAGGTGGAACCTGGCTGGCGTCGGGCGGAGACGGCGCGGTTGAATTGCGACTGGTTGTACGAGCGGCCGCCGACCATGGCGAGAATATCGCCGGTCCGGGGATCGACGGCCACGAGCGCGGCTTGCGGCCGGCGATTCTTTCGCCCCCGACGGGCCAAGGCGTCATCAACCCGGCCGAGGCCGAGGCGCACGGCTTCCTGGGCGGCCCGCTGCATGTTGAGGTCGAGGGTCGTGTACACCTCGAGCGCCGCCGTCCTGTCCGTCACGCCCGGAAACCATTCGTCGAGCACCGGCCCGATGTAGTCGACGAAATATGGTGCCTCGTTATCAATGGCCCGCGGGACGACGACGACCGGTTCAGCGGCGGCGGTGGTGGCGGCTTCGTCGGCGATGTAGCCGGCGTCGACCATGGCCTGCAGCACGACATTGCGCCGGTCCCGCGCGCCCTCGGGATTGCTGAATGGCGAGTGGTTGGACGGTGACTGAATCACGCCCGCGAGCAGTGCCGCTTCGGGCAGCGTGAGATTGGTGACGTCCTTGCCGAAGAAGACGCGCGAGGCCTCGGCCATC
>JBIIDF010000107.1:0-8725 GCA_044238535.1 Vicinamibacterales bacterium | reverse complement strand
CTTCTAGAGTGAGCCTGCGGCCGTTGCGAGCATCCTTTGCGCGAATTCCCGGGGGCTTTGACCCTTGAGAGCTCGGTGAGGATGATGCTCATTATCGTCCCACCGAAACGCATCGATCTTCTGCTGCGCATCCTCCAGGGTCGTGAACCAATGCACGTTCAAGCAGTCGAGACGTAACCGCGCATTGAAGGACTCGATCATGGCGTTGTCCGTCGGCTTGCCGCGCCGACTGAAGTCGAGGATCACGCCATTGGTGTACGCCCAGAGGTCCATCGCCGCACTGACGAACTCCGTGCCGTTGTCGCAGTGAATACGTTGCGGCACACCGCGTTCGAATCGGAGTCGCTCAAGCGTGGCGGCGACATCGTGGCCCCCGAATCCGTGGCCGATGTCGATTGCCAGGCACTCGCGCGTGAACATGTCAATGACGGTCAGGGCACGGAAGCGGCGCCCATCGGCGAGCTGATCCGCGACGAAATCCATGCGCCAGATGTCGTTGCGCGCGGTCGCCGCTCGCCGCTGCTCGCGGTGTACCGCCGTGACGTGACGCCAGGGCCGCTTCCGCCGCAACGCCAATCCCTCCTCGGTGTAGACGCGATAGAAGCGCTCTCTGCCCACCTGCCAGCCTTCACGCTGCATGAGGACGCGCAGGCGACGATACCCGAACCGCACCCGGGTCTGCGCCAACTCGCGCATGCGCTGTCGGAGGCTCGTAAGCGGCGCTGTTCGACTCGTGTCGTACACCGACGAGCGTGTCGTCTGGACGACCCGACAGGCGCGCCGTGCGCTGACGGTGTAGCGGCCCATCAAGTCGTGCATGATCTCGCGCTGCTTGACAGGCGTTAGAATTTTTTTTGGACGACATCCTGCAGCATCACCTTGTCGAGCGACAGGTCGGCCACGAGCCGCTTCAGCGTGGTATTCTCGTCGCGCAACTGCTTCAGCTCGCGTGCTTCGCTCGGCAGCATCCCGCCGTACTCTTTTTTCCACCGGTAGAACGTTTGCTCAGACACGCCGATCTGGCGACACACGTCCCCAACGGGCACGCCCGCCGCAACTTGCTGTAATACCGACGTGATCTGCTCGACCGACAATCGCTTCTTCTTCACGGCACATCCTCCTGGCCCGCTCGGGGCCGATTGTGCCGCAGAAACTCACTCAGCGGGTGGTCTGAAAAAGCCGGAGCCCCTCACTACCTGAGACGGTCGCACGCATGGCCGGGGCACGGGATCTCGATAGCGCACGGCTCGCACTCGATGCCGCCTTCGACTACGTCGGTGTGTTCGAGGATCTGCCGTCGGCTGCCCGGTGCATTGCCCGCGGCGTGGGTGCGGTGCCGCCCGCCGACGTGCCACTGGCAAATGCCGGTCGCCGCGATGCCGTACGCGACGTCCTGTCGCCAGAGCCTCCTGTTGCTACACGCCAAGGACGCTCGATGTCCACAGGAACATGACCGTGGTGGTCCGTGCACGCGCGTGCCGGGGACGCGTCCTCTGCGCTTCGCCGGAGTGCGAGACGCCTGGAATCTACGATGAAGAGGCGTGCTCCGGGCACGTCGCTTCGCCCGCGCGACGCGGATCCTGTGCGACGGCTGATAAGGCGGCACGTGTCGCCAGCGCGCGGTTCATCGCGTCGAATCCGCGGCGGGTTTGAGCCACAAGTATCCGGTGCAGCAACCGGGGCAGGACACCGCCGAATTCCTCGCTGTGGACAAACCGAACGCCGCGGCCGTGCGGCACGATCTCGAAGCGATGTTCCCCGTGCGCCAGCCACCGCCATCCCAGCTGGCCGCGCAGCTGCAGCTCGCGTGGTGGGTCACAGCGCACAATGCGCGGCGTGAACCTGAGCGGGAGACCCAGGGGCGGCCGTACCCCCACGTGCAGGCGTGCGCCGACGGATACCTCCCCTGTGACGCGGACCCAGAACGGATTCCAGGCAGGATACGCGTCGAAGTCGGTCAGCACCGCCCAGACGGCCTCTGGCGGGGCAGCAATTTCGAGGCTCGTGGTGACCGTGATCATGGCGCTGGGGTCGTCAGATGCGGGTGGCCTGCTCCCAGTGCCGGACCGTCGCCTCGCAGTGGGACGGAATCAGGCCGACCTCCGGGTGGCGCAGATGGAACAGGTGCAGTTGGTGCAGGGTCTCCGCATATCGCGCGGCGTTCGCATGGACCAGCCCTGACACCCTGGGCGGCACCTGGTCCGCCAGGATCGCGGACATCAGCCAGGCGGCGTCGGCGACAAAGAACAGGCGTCGTCCCTCGCCGCCGTGCGCCAGCAGGCCGAGTTGCCCATCGGCGTGCCCCGGCAAGGGCACCGCCACGAGGGCGCCGTCGCCGAAGATGTCGTACCCTCGCGGCAGCGGCGCATGCTCCTTCCCGAGAGCGATCGATGGGCGGTCGTCCAGCGCGATTGCGCGCGCACGGAAGTCGTCCGGCAGCAGACGCGGCAGGTAGCCCTGACAGGCGCGCCTGAGCCTGCTCCCGGTCTGGAGGCGCCGCAGGCCTGCCGACAGGAATACGTAGCGGGCGTGCGGGAAATCTGCGAGGGCTGAGATGTGGTCGCCGTGGAAGTGCGATACCACGACGTGTGTGACGTCGGCGGCGGCGATTCCGATCGCGGCGAGTTGAGCGGCTGCGCTCTCCCCGGTGCCGAGCGTGACCGGCACCGCCCAGCGGACCATGCGCTCCGGAAATGGCTGGGTGGCCGCGAAGAACCGCGAGGAATAACCGGTGTCGAACAGCACCACGCCGTGTCGAGGATGCTCGAGCACCGCAAACATCGCGGGAAAGCGAACCGGGTGCCACGAGCCTCGGTGCCGCACGAGGGCCTCCGGGCATCGGCAGTGGCCTGCGTGGAATACTCGGATTCGGATGATGTCCTCCGCGAGTGGCGACGGCGCTCAGGCTCTTGCCGGCGCGCGGCGCTGCCGCTGGGCATGGAAGAGCAGCAGGGTGTCGAAATAGGTCGGCGAATAGGCGATAAACCCCGCGCGCGCGAGTTGCCCTGTGAGGCGCGGCTCGGCGAAGAACTCAAAAGATGCGAGGCGGGAGAAGGCGCGATGGATCGGCCCCATACCGGTCCGGGAGTATTTGCGCGCCGTGAAACAGGTGAAGCGCGCTTCATCGCCGGCGACGCGGGCCAGTTCACCGAGCGCCCGCCCGGCATCCGGAAACAGGTGGAGCGCGCCAAAGCAGTTGAGGGCTGTCATGCTCGCCTCGCGTAGCGGCAGCCGGTCGGCCAGGGCCCGGACGAACAGGATATTGGTCACACCCTGGGCAGCCGCGGCCCGCGCCGCTTCCTCCAGCATGGGCAGCGAGAGGTCGACGCCGATCACCACGCGGTCCGGGTGTCCATCGGCCAGCAGGCGCGCGTACCGGCCCGTGCCGCACGCCAGATCGAGCGCCGCCCCCGTGGCCTCGAGGCGCAGATGCTGGCGCAGCCATTGCTCTTCCGTGGCGTAGTCCAGTGGCCCCCCGAGAGACGTGAACCATGGCCGCCAGTGTTCCTCGTAGATGCGGGCGACCCACGCGTATTCCATCACCCGCTGGGCGAGGCCGCTGCTGCGGCCAATCGCCGGGATGAAGTCGACGATCGGTCCGCGCACCGGATACACCGCGCGGCAAGCGGTGCAGACGAGGCTGCCCGCGGAGGGGGCGAGGTCCCCGGCGCATCCATCAGGGCACGCGAGCAAGTGCCGCGCTCGTTCCAGAATCGTCATCGCGAGCGGCACCAGGACGCGACATGCCGACGCACACGCGGCTGCGACATCATGTGATTAGTACTCGAGCAGGGCGGCGCCCATCGAGAATCCCGCGGAGGTCCCGACGAGCAGCAGTCGGTCGCCGCGGCGCACGCGCCCTTGCCTGATGGCCTCGGTCAACGCGAACGGGATCGACGCCGCGACCATGTTGCCGTAATCCTGGGCTACGAGCACAAAGCGCTCGTCTGGGAGGCCCAGCCGACGCTGGATCAGTTTCAGGGCCATGACGCTCGCCTGGTGGGGAACGATCAGCGATGCGTCGTCAAGGCCATAGCCAGCCGAGGCGAGTGTTCGCTCGATGAAGCCGGGCAACAGTTGGGAACTCAGCTTGAAGACGGCCTTGCCGTCCATCTCGAAGAGCATGTAGTTCTCGACGTACTCCTCGAGGGTGCCTCCGATCGACCGCGGATGGAAACGGGTGCCGCCTCCTCTGGCCTGGGTGAGACCGGCCCCCGAGGAATAGGATTCCATGCCACTGGCCAGCAGCGCACTGCCGTCGTCAGATGGACCGATCACTGCGGCCGCGGCCCCGTCACCGAGAATGGTGGCCGATTCGTGGTCGTTCCAGTCGAGCGCGACCGATGCGATTTCGGAGGAGACGATCAAGACCCGCCGGTAGCGGCCCGCCGCCACGGCGCAACTCATGGTGTCGAGGGCAACGAGGAAGCTCAGACAGGTCGAGTTGATGTCGAAGCACGGTATGCCCGAGGTTGCGTGACCCATCGCCCGCTGGATGAGGACGGCCGTACACGGGATGGCCTGTTCATACGAGCCCGAGGCGCAGACAATCGCGTCAACATCAGCGATGGTCAGGCCCGCATCGTCGAGCGCCTGCTGGCCGGCACGTGCGCCCATGAAGGAGGCCGTTTCCGTGGGGCCGGCAAAGTAGCGGGTCAGCACGCCGCTCTTCTGTTCGACCGACCCGGGGGCGAGTCCCAGCGTCGCATCCAGTTCAGCCGCGCTCACGCGGCGCTCGGGCAGATAGCGCCCCATTCCGAGAATTTTGATCCGTCGACGCATGGTGCCGTGCCGTCTCGATGTGCGGGTGCCACCTTCGTCAGCACCACGTGAAGAGAATTCCCGCAACGGTATCACGTTCCCGAGCCGGAACATCCGGCCGCGGATACCGTTCCTGCAGGAGCATTAGGATAAACTCACCGAACCGTGAATCACGCTGACACATCGGTGCCGATGGTGCGCCTCGCTGGCGTCAGCAAGTGGTATGACCAGGACGCCCTGCGCACGACGGTGCTCGCCGATGTGTCGCTGGAGATCCCCCGTGGAGCATTCGCGGTGATTCTGGGGCCGTCGGGCAGCGGCAAGACGACGCTCCTCAACCTGCTCGGGGGCATGGATACCGCAAGCGAAGGCACGGTGGTCGTGGACGGCTGCGACCTGACCCGGAGCACCGCCGACCAGATGGCGGCCTATCGTCGGGACACGCTCGGGTTCATCTTCCAGTTCTACAACCTGTTTCCCACGTTCACGGCCGCCGAAAACGTTCAGGCGAGCCTCGACGTGCTTGGCCTGTCCAGGGCGGAGATCCAGCAGCGCACCGAACGGTACCTGAGAGCGGTGGGCCTGGATCACAAGCGCGATGCCTTTCCCTCGCAGTTGTCCGGGGGGCAGCAGCAGCGCGTGGCCATCGCGAGGGCCCTCGCGAAGGAGCCGGCGCTCGTGCTCGCTGACGAGCCCACCGGCAACCTCGATCACGAATCCGGCACACAGGTCGTGCGGCTGATGCACGGCCTCAGCCGGTCCGGTGGCACCACCTGTGTCATCGTCACCCACAATCCCGAGATCGCCGAGATCGCCGATTGCGTTATCCGCATCGAAGACGGCAGGATCGCGAGCCGCTAACCTGATGCGTCTTCTCGTCCAGAAAGTATTCCGTGACCTGTGGCACGTTCGGTGGCGGGCCGTCGTGGTCGTGCTGACCGTTGCCTCGGGTGTCGGGATCTTTGTCGGCGCCGGCATGGCCATCACCAGCGGCTTCCTGACGCGCGACGCGTTGCTCGACCGCATGCATTTCGCGGACCTGGAGGTGCAGTTCCTCCCGGAAGACGAGGCGAACCTGCCCGACCTGTCGAGTATCCCGGGGGTGGCGGCCGTCGAACGCCGCCTCGTGCTCCCCGGTACAATCACGACCGGCGACGGCGCACGCCTGGTGGGCGTGATGGTGTTTCTCGGGTCCGCCTCTCCCGCGTTGAACTCACTCGAGGTGCTGGACGGTACGACGTTCGACAGCCGCGACCCGGACAGCGCGGTCATCGAGCGGTCGCTTGCCCGCTATCATCGCTTCGCACCTGGCGGCCGCATCCAGGTGACCGTGGGCAAGAAGGTCTACGACAGCCGCATCGACGGCATCGTGACGAGCCCGGAGTATCTGGTCACGACCGCCAATCCGGAATTCCTGGTGCCGGAGCGAGGCTCGTTCGGCGTGGTGTTCTCCGGGATCGACCGCGTCAGCGACGCGCTCGGCTTCACGATGGTCAACGACCTGCTGTTCCGTTGGCAGCCCGGCACGGACCCGGACGCGGCTCGTGCCGCTGTCCTGGCTCGACTGGATCATCTGAATGTCGAACACGTCATCCCGCGAACCGACCACTTCATGTACCGGTTCGTGCAGATCCAGATGGAAGCGTTTCAGATTTACACGCCCTGCATCATGGCCGTGATGGGCGTGCTCGCGTGCGCACTCACGCTGATTGCCATGCTGCGTCTGGTGCTCGAACAGCGCCGGGAAATCGGCACCCTGATCGCACTCGGTTACACGCGCCGACAGATCATCGGCAGCTTCGCGGTGGCCGGCCTCGTGCTCGGTGCCGCAGGCGGCCTTCTGGGGGCCGGACTCGCGCTGGTGCTGCGCAACGCCTTCGCCATTCCATATGCGCAGGCACTCGGCATGCCCGACGTGATCCTCGCCTTCGAGCCCGGGCGGCTGCTGGCCGGGGCCGGCATGGCGCTGCCCCTGACGGCCATTGGCACCACCCTGCCGATCTGGTGGCTGCTGCGGTTGGCCCCGAGCGCCCTGATGCGCGACGCCGCGCCGGAACGGACGTCGGTGGACGGGTGGCACCTGCGCGCGCTCCGCCGCGTGCCGGTCCCGCTCGCCGCACACTTCGGCATCAGGAACGTGTTTCGGCGGCCGGTGCGCTCCGCCTCGATCGTGGCCGCGGTGGCCCTCTCGCTTGGAGTGCCCGTCGCGTTTACCGTGTCGCTGACCTCGGCGCTTGAGACGCCGAGACGTGCCTTCGGTCGCGAAGCGTGGACGGTGGCGGTGGACTTTCTCTATCCTGTCCCGCTGGACGAGGTCGCGACCATCGCCGCACGCCCCGGCGTGACCGTTGCCGAGCCCTACCTGCAGCGGTTCGTCGAGCTCGAATCCGGCAACCGCCGCGAGCCGGTGATCATGGTCGGCGGCCTCATCGACAGCCGGCTGAAGTCCACCACGATCGTTCGCGGCCGCACGCTGTCTGGGCGGGAGGACGAAATGGTGATCAGCGACGACCTCGCCCGCCGCTTGCAGCTGCGCGTCGGCGATGCGGCAACGCTCCGCATCCGAAGCGGCGTCGAATCGGTCCACCGTGTGGTTGGTATCACCGGAGACGTGGTTACCAGCCGCGTGCTCCTTCCACTCGACCGTGCGCAGGCGCTGACGGGCATGGAGGGCGAATCGACCGGGGTCTATCTTGCCGCCTCGGGCGAGTCCGCGGCGCTCCGTGCCGAACTCGAGGCGCTCGACTTTGTCGGCAGGACCACCAGCAAGGCCGGCGTCAGTGAGGCGTTCCAGAAGTTGGCGTTGGCCATGGTGCGGCTCATCAACGTGAACGTCGTCGTCAGCCTGACCGTGGCGTTGCTGTTCATCGTGATGAGTATCAACCTGGTCATCGGTGAGCGTCAGACCGAGTACGCCACCTTCAAGTGCCTCGGCTACAGCCGGCGGTCGCTCTGGGCCATGGTGGCGGGCCAGGCCCTCGCCGAGTGCCTCACGGCTGCCATCCTCGCGGTGCCCATCGCCGCGGTGCTGGCGGTCTACCTCAATCTGCGTGTCAGCCAGGCGTGGCATCCGGTGTCGCACATTTTCCGGGTGATGGACTTCGTTCTGGTGCTCCTGCCCGCGCTGCTGCTGGTGCCGCTTGCCGCGTATCCTGGCTTGCGGCTGCTCGACCGGCTGCATATCGCGCAGGTGCTCGGCGGTCGACGTATAGGATGACACCGTGCCGACAACAACCAACCACCGCATGACCCTCGCCTGCCGACCGGCTGTCCTGGCGCTCGCCGCCCTGCTGGGAGTTGGCGTGCACCCGGCCGCACGGACGCAGGACATCGATCCCACGGAGTTGATGCGGCGTGTGCAACGGCAGGACACCGCGCCGGGCGAACAGGTTGAGTTCTCCATGCGCCTCACCGGCGCGGATGGACGGGTTCGCGAGCGCACCGGCACGGTCTACGAGCGGCAGCGGTCACCGGAGGGCATCCTCAAGGAACGCCTCATCCGCTACCACTCGCCCGTCGACATCGAGGGCAGCGGCGTGCTGTCGATCGAGCAGGACACCAGGGCCGACGACCAGTGGCTCTACCTGCCGGCGTATCACACGACCCGCCGCATTGTCTCAGCCAACCGCGGCGACCGCTATATGGGGACGGATTTCTTTTACGAAGACATCGTCCGCGACCGTCTCGAAGACTACCGCTACGAGACCGTCAGGCGCGAGACGCTGAACGGCACGGCCTGCCTCGTCATCGATGGTCGAGCCGTCGCGCCAGGGGCGGTGAAAGAGACGGCGTATTCGAAGAAGCGCCTGTGGATCGACCCGGCTCGCGACGTGATTCTCAAAGTCGAGTTCTACAATCGTGCGGGCGACCTGTTCAAGCGGCTTTCGGTCCTCAAGGTGGAGAGCGTCGGCAAGTGGCACCGCTGGCAGGACGTGCGGATGGAGGATATGAGCCGGAACCATGC
>JBIIDF010000106.1:0-8792 GCA_044238535.1 Vicinamibacterales bacterium | reverse complement strand
GCCACTGCTGATATCGCCCTTGACCAGCGCGACATGCGTTTCTGTGCCGCGGCGGTTCTCGTAGACGTGAATCTGGAACTCGCCGTATTCAGTCGGGAGGCGCGAGGAAGCGACTCGTGTGACCGGGTCGCGCTGGGGAGAGGTAGGTGGAGACATCGCGTCGAGGGACGCACCGTCGACTCTCCGCATGGTATGGCGAAAGGCCGCGTGAGTCAACGTGGTGTAACGACAGAACGCCCCACCCGTCCTTGTCACGGACGGGTGGGGCGCGGTGAGGACGGTCGGCCAGGCTCAGCGGCCGGACAGGAGGAAGCGCTGGATGCGTCGGCCGGTCGAGGCCTCGCCGACGTATAGATTCCCCTTCGAGTCGATACTCATGCCGTGGGGGCGCAGGAACTGGCCCAGCTGGCGTCCGCCACGGCCGAATTCGCCCACGACGGTCATGTCGCTGCGGCGCAGCACCCACACCTTGTGGTTGGTGCCATCCGCCAGGTAGAGCCACTGCTGCTGGGGGTCCTTCGAGAGCACAATCACGAACGACGACCCCGAGGCCAGCGTGGCCGGCGCGATGATCTTCTCGGACAGGAACTTCCCGGACTGGTCGAACACCTGAATGCGGTTGCCCCGGCGGTCGGCGACGTAGATCTTGCCATCGGCCGACCCGGTCAGCCCATGGACCGTCGAAAACTGCTTGGGCAGCGCGCCGCTGGTCATGGTCGTCGGATCGAACTTCTCGGTGTCATCCGGACGCTCGCCGTAGGCACCCCAGTGGCGCAGGTACTTGCCCGTGGCGCCCTCGAACACAATCACGCGCCGGTTGCGGTAGCCGTCGGCAATGTAGACCTCGTTCGTCTTCGGATCGACCCAGATCCCCGCCGGTCCGCCCAGCGTGGTCGTATCGTTGCTGCCCGCGGTCTTGTCGTGCACGCCGATGGTCATGACCAGCGTGCCGTCGCGTGTGTACTTCTGGACCCGGTGATGCATGTGCGTGCCGATCCAGACGAAGTTGTTGTGGTCGACGAAGATGCCGTGCGGATTCCGCGGCCACTGCGCCCCCGTCTCCGGAGTACCCGTGCCCCAGGCCTGCACGACTTTCCCCTGTGCGTCGAGCTCGATGACCGTCGGTGCCGCCGCGCAGCAGGTGGCGATGGGCGGCTTCTGCTCCATCGAGGTTTCTTCTTCGGTCAGCGTTTCGGGCAGGTGCGTGATCCACACGTGGTCGGTGGCATCAATGAACACCCCGGTGACGGACCCCATCACCCAGTTGTTAGGAAACTCGGCCGGCCAGCTGGCGTCAATTCGGAAGGCCGGGGCCCCTGGCGTACGGGGGGCCTGTTCGGCGTGGAGCACCAGGCCGATGGTGGCCAGTGTGAGGGACAGCACGAGCACACGGAATGCGGAACGGGACTTCTTCATAGCCAGACTCTTTCGACGGCGAATACACCACGGGCGCGCGGCCGCCGTGATGGCCGTCGCACGCGTCGCGCCACGATATCACGGCGTCACATTGAGCCAGAGGAAGGCGCCGTGCATCTGTGTGCGCGGAGCGCCCGGTCGTCGGGCCGTGCGCCACAGGTAGCCAGCCTCGACGCCGACGGCAGGTGTCAGTTGCCTCAGGAGGCCGCCGAACACCCGATGCTGGTCGATGCCGCGAGCCGGGCCCCCGGGGGTGCGGTCCACCGTGAGAAATCCTTCGTGCCACGCGACCGCCGACCATCGTCGGTCCGGCGTAACGGGGCGCACCAGACGGCTGAGGGCACGCACTCGGTGGGACAGGTCGTCCCACCCCGGCTGTGTCCGTTGCTCGAGGCGAAGCCTGAGCGACGTGACCCACCCGGCGACCGAGGGCGCGGTGAGTGACACCTGCTGCCACGCCCGGTGCTCGTGGACCACGCCGGGGCCAGGCGGCTTGGCGATCCAGGCGTAGCCCGCCCACACGGTGGCACGCCGCGCGACCCGGCGCCCGAGGGCCACCCGGGTCAGCACCTCGGTCGTCATCCCGCCTTCAACGGACGCCCGCGGCTGCAGTTCGAGATGCACTCGCCAGTCCTCGCCCACGGGCACGGTGGCCAATCCCATCACCCACACCTGTGAGTCCGAGGTCTGCTGCGCACGACCGGCGACCGGCATCCCCAGCAGCAGGGTGGCGGCCACTGCCGCAACGCGGCGCAGGGCGTGCCGCGGGGGTGACATGGAACGAGGCGCGTTGCCAGACACGAGCACGGGCATGCGCCGAGTATGCCTGCCGTGCGGGCGCGTGTCACCTGCACGTATACTCTGCGCACGGAAACTCCCCAGGAGGCGTGTGTGAAACGACCGATGCTGTCACTGATGATGCTGGGACTGAGCGCCGTGGGCACCCTCACGGCGGCCCAGGCGCCCGCTACTCATCTGAACCCGATGATCGACCTGCTGCTGCAGAAGAAGCCGGTCTTTGGCCTCTATGCGCCGTCGAACCGGCGGCCACCAGCCGCTCCGGGCACCGTGGCCCCGGCGGTGCAGCTGCCTGCGCGCACCCCCGCCGAGCTGGCGCAGGATGCCCTGGGCGTGCCCACGAGCGATTTCATCTTTGACGGGTCGATGGAGGGCAATTTCGACCGTGGCTATGCGGCCTACACCGAATTTGTGAAAGGGGTCGCACAGGCAGGCCTCTTTACACGCACACCGACGCACCGGCTGCATCACCCCCTCGTGGTGAAGGCGCCGGAAATTGCGCCGAACCCCACCCTTGCCGCCACGCAGATTAGCCGTCAGCTTGACCTCGGGGTCAGCGGCGTCATGTTCGTCTCGGTTGAGAGTGCGCAGGAAGTGAAGACCGGGCTCGCCGCCATGCGATTTGCCTCGAAGGGCGGCACCCGCCCTGAGAGTGTCGGCACGGCCCCCTCGGTGTGGGGACTCAGCGAGGCCGAGTACAAAGCGAAGGCAGACCTCTGGCCGCTCAATCCCCAGGGCGAACTGGTCAACTGGACGATCGTGGAAAGCCGCGAGGGGCTGGCGCATGTGCGCGAGATCGCGGCCGTGCCCGGGGTCGGCGTGCTGTGGCCCGGGGCCGGCACCCTGCGGCAGGTGTTCTCCTCCACCGACGCGACCGGCAAACGGGTCTTTGACGAGGCCGGGTGGGAAGCCGCCATTCAGCAGGTGCTGGCGGCGTGCAAGGAGTTCAAGGTGGCCTGCGGCTATCCGGCGAATGCCAACGACATCGACATGCGCATGAAGCAGGGCTTCAGCGTCTTTGTCATGGGCTGGGGCGAGCCCGGCCTCAAGGCCATTGAGGTGGGACGCAAGGCGGGCGGCCGCTGAACAGCGGCCCCGCCCGTCTCGCGTCGACGAATTACTGCGCCGTCGGCGCGACGCTGAACGGGATTTTTCCCGTCAGCACGTGCCCATCGTCGCCGGCGGTCTTCCACGCGAGGGTATAGGCCCCGGCGGCCAGTGTGCCCGTGACCGTGGCGACCAGTGACCGTTCGGGGCCGGCCGTGACTGGTCCCAGCGCCACGACCCCGTTCGGTCCGGTGAGGGTCAGGCCGCTCTTTTCCATTTCGGGTTCCTGCGTGAACCACACCCGTACCGACGAGGGGCTGGCGGTGACAGTGGCGCCCCTCTCAGGCAGGCTCTTCCGGACGGCGAGGTGGGCGAAGACCACGGTGCCGGCCAGGCACACGGCGGCAGTGACGGCGACGAGGCGATGCAGCATGGACGACAGTCTATGCTCGCGACTGACGAATGTCAGCCGGCTGCGACGAAATGCCGCGGCTGGGTGGTGATGTTACGCTGAGGACCGCGCATGAGTGCCTACGACGACCTGAACCGTATTCTTCCGTCCTCCCCCCGCACGTGGCTCGTCACCGGTGTAGCCGGCTTCATCGGCAGTCACCTGCTTGAAACGCTGCTGCGCCTCGACCAGCGGGTGGTGGGCCTCGATAATTTTTCGACAGGTTATCGGCGAAATCTTGGGGATGTCCGGGCTGGTGTCTCGTCAGCCCAGTGGGCCCGCTTCACCATGCGGGACGGTGACATCTGCTCGATGGACGAGTGCCGGGCGGCTGTGGCCGGGGTCGACTACGTGCTGCACCAGGCGGCACTGGGCAGCGTGCCGCGGTCCATCGAGGACCCGATGGCCACGCACGCGGCCAATATCACCGGCTTTCTGCACGTGCTGGTGGCGGCACGCGATGCGGGTGTCCGGCAGGTGGTCTACGCGGCGTCGAGTTCCACCTACGGCGACCATCCGGGCCTGCCGAAGGTCGAAGACGAAATCGGGCGGCCGATGTCCCCCTATGCGCTGACCAAGCTTGTCGACGAACTGTATGCCGAGGTGTTCGCACGGGCCTACGGCACGCGCAGCATCGGGCTGCGCTATTTCAATGTCTTCGGTCCGCGCCAGGACCCGCAGGGAGCGTATGCCGCCGTGATTCCCGCGTGGACCGCCGCGCTGCTGCACGGCGAGACGGTCTGGATCAACGGCGACGGCGAGACCAGTCGCGACTTCTGCCATGTGGCCAATGTCGTGCAGGCGAACCTGCTCGCCGCCACAACCGAGGACCCCGCCGCGATCAACCAGGTCTACAACGTGGCACTCGGCGACCGGACGACTCTGAACGAGCTGTTTGAGGCCATTCGTGATGCGCTGGTCCCGCATATGCCGGGGCTGGCCGGGCGGCGACCTGAGTACCGCGAGTTCCGTGCGGGTGATGTGCGGCACTCACAGGCCGACATTACGAAGGCCCGCACGCGGCTGGGCTACGTGCCGACGCACCCGGTGGCTGAGGGCATTGGTGCGGCCATGGACTGGTACCGCACTCACCTTACCGGCGGCGCGCCGGCTTGACCATGTCAATGAGGGCCTGCACCGTCCGGTGCGATTCCACCGGGTGACGCATCGGCCCCTCTCCGGCAATCTCGTATTCGTTCTGACGACCGGTCTTGTGCCGCACCAGGTAGCCGGCATCTTCCAGGTCGGCCACGATGCGCTGGACTGCGCGTTCTGTGACGCCGACGCGTTCGGCGACATCTCGCAACCGAAGTTCGGGCTCGCGGGCCAGACACAGCAGCACGTGCGCATGATTGGTGAGGAACGTCCACCGGGCCGGTGCGTTCGACGACGCCATGCCCGGAGTATAGATGAACAAGTCGCGATTTGCATAGCGCGAATTATTTGTCGTATATGATGGAGGGTATGTCGACCCTGCCTCTTCGTGCAGCCCGTGCCGCAGTCGACGCGTTGGCCCGAATCCACGGGGTCGACGTCGACGCCCGCCGGCTCGACGCAGCGGAACGGCGGTTGGCGGCGGCCGGCACCGCCGACGCCTTGTCGCTGGTGCAGAGCCTGGCCGACGACGCGGGTCTGGATGCGTCGGTGGTCGAGCGCCCCCTGTCAGAGGTGCTCGCCGACGCTGACCCGGCCTCGCCCTGGCTGACCTTTCGCACCGACGCCGCCGGAGGGGTGACCCCCCTGCTGGTGCTGGAACCCGTCACAGGTGGCATCCGCGTGCAGCTTGCAGGCGCTGACACGACACCGCAGCGTTGGACCCGGAAGGGCTTGCGACGGTGGCTCGGACCCGTGGCTGATGGGGCCGTGCTCCCCTGGGTAGTGACCGAGCCTTCTGCACCGCTGACGATTGTGCGGTCACAGCCCGACCGACGGCTGACGCCGACCGAGCGCCTGCGCGGCCTGCTGCAGGCCGAGCGCCGCAGCCTGTGGGTGGCGGTGGTGTATTCACTGGTGATCGGACTGCTGACCCTTGTGCTGCCGGTGGCGGTGCAGTCGCTGGTCAACACCATTGCGTTCGGCGCCGTGCTGCA
Organism: Vicinamibacterales bacterium; assembly: GCA_044238535.1. Taxonomy (GTDB): domain Bacteria; phylum Acidobacteriota; class Vicinamibacteria; order Vicinamibacterales; family UBA2999; genus VFZN01. Next base: position 2,990 of record JBIIDF010000106.1, on the reverse strand, counting down.
GCCGCTGGTGGTCCTGACGCTCTTTGTTCTGATTGCCTCCGGGTTCTCCGCGCTGATGAACGTATTTCGCGCGGCCGTGGTCGACATCATCCAGCGCAGCATCTTCGCCCGTGTGGCGACGGACGTGACATGGCGGCTGCTGCGCGTGCGTGCCGAAGCGTTCGACCGCTACCACGGTCCGGAAATCGTCAACCGGTTTTTTGACACGGTGACGGTGCAGAAGGCGGCATCCACACTGCTTATCGACGGGCTGACCATCGTGATGCAAACCGGCATCGGGATGGTGCTACTGGCTCTGTATCATCCGCTGCTGCTGGTGTTCGACGTGCTGCTGGTGGCGTCGATGCTCGTCATCGTGCTGGTCCTGGGGCGAGGCGCCGTGGCCACCAGTATCAAGGAGTCGAAGGCCAAGTACGCGCTGGAAGCATGGCTCGAACAGCTGGCCACCCACGTCATCACGTTCAAGTCATCCGGGGGGACGGCCTATGCCGAGCAGCGGTCACAACGCCTGCTGGACGACTACCTGGCCTACCGCGAAAAGCACTTCTCGATTCTGATTCGCCAGATTGCCGGGTCCTTTGTGCTGCAGGCCGTGGCTGGCGCCGCCCTGCTGGGCGTCGGTGGATTCCTGGTCATTAATCGCCAGCTCACCCTGGGTCAGCTTGTCGCCAGCGAACTCATCGTGACGCTGATGATGAGTGCGTTCACGAAGTTCGGCAAGCAGCTCGAGGTGTATTACGACCTGTGTGCGGCCATCGACAAGCTGGGCGACCTCATCGACCTGCCACTGGAGCCCTCGGGAGGCGAGGCCCGCCCCCTGACCCGACAGCCGATGACACTTCGGCTGCAGGATGTCCGCGTGTCGTATCCGGACGCGTCACGTCCCTCGTTGGCCGTCGGAGACTGGCACATTCCGGCGGGCGCCCGCATCGGCGTGATGGGGCCGAACGGCGGCGGAAAGAGCACCCTGGCCGATGTCCTGTTCGGGCTGCGGGAACCGGCCAGCGGCACCGTGCAGATGGACGGCGTCGACCTGCGCGAGCTCTCGCTGGCGCTGCTGCGTCAGGACCTGGTGCTGGTCCGAGGCGTCGAATTGTTCCCGGGTACCATCATCGACAACGTGCGCCTCGGCCGGGCGTCGGTCAGCCACGCCGATGTGATGCAGGTCCTGGAGGCGGTGGGGCTGCTCGATGAACTGCTGGCCCTGCCCGATGGCCTCGAAACTACCCTGCTCCCGCATGGACGCCCGCTCTCGCATCGCCAGGCATGCCGGCTGATGTTCGCGCGTGCGCTGGCGGGCCGTCCGCGCCTCGTGGTCGTCGACGGGACTCTCGACCGCATCGACCGGGCTGATGAGCAGCGGCGACTTGCCGATCTGCTCTTCTCGCCGGAAAGTCCGTGGACCCTGATCTGCATCACCGATCGCCCCGTCCTGCTGGAACGCTGCACGGCGCTGATACGGCTGGACGAAGGCGTGCTGACCCCCATCCCGCTGTCCCAGACGGAGGGCGAGCAGTGATTCCCGATAGTCCGCACACCCTGCACCGACGGCTCACCCTCCACAGCATCGAGGTGCCGCGCGCCGCCCGTACGCTGTCGCGCATCCTCGTGGTCATTTTGGTCCTCACGGCGTTCGCACTGGTGCTGACGCCCTGGCAGCAGACGATTCCGGGAAGCGGCCGCCTCGTGGCGTTCGATCCGTCACAGCGGCTGCAACAGGTCCAGGCCACCGTCGACGGCCGCGTCGACCGCTGGCATGTGGTGGAAGGGCAGCGCGTCAACCGTGGTGATCCCATCGTGGACCTGGCTGACAATGACCCGGATATCATGCGGCGCCTGCGCGAGGAGCGCGACGCCGTGCAGCGGAACATCGACGAGACCGAATCGCGCAGCCGTTCGCTGAGCGACCGCATCGGTGGCCTCGACGAGACCCTGCGGACGAGCGTCGAAGCCGCAGCGCTGCGCGAGCAGATGGCGCGCGAGCGCGTCACTGCGGCGGAGCAGGCCTTGACGGCCGCACGGGCCGCGCGCATCACTGCCGACCTCAACCTCGACCGGCAGCGCGCCCTCGATGCCAAGGGGCTGACCTCGACCCGCAACGTCGAGCTCGCTGTCCTCGAGGCGGCCACACGGGTAGCCGAGGTGGACCGCGCCGTCGCGACGCTCAATGCCGCCCGCAGCGAGCAGGGATCCCTGTCGGCTGAACTGGCCCGAACCAGGGCCGATGCCCGCGCCCGCATTGACGAGGCTCGTGCGAGCCTCGCCTCGGCAAACAGCGACGTCGCCAAGGGCCGCGCCGAACTGGCCAAGATGGACGTGCGCGTCGCACGCCAGTCGACCCAGCGCGTCGTGGCCCCCATCGACGGCACCGTCCTGCGCGTCGTCGGTCGGCAGAGCGGCGAATTGATGAAGGCCGGTGAGCCGCTGGCCACCATCGTGCCGGCGTCCACCAAGGACGTGGTGGAGCTGTGGGTCAGTGGCAATGACATGCCGATGGTCATGCGGGGACAGTTGGTCCGCTTGCAGTTCGAGGGCTGGCCTGCACTCCAGTTCAGTGGCTGGCCGTCGATTGCCGTGGGCACCTTCGGGGGCCGCGTGCTGCTGGTCGATTCCACCGATAACGGCAAGGGACGCTTCCGCATCCTCGTCGAGGAGGATGAGGCAGACGACCCGTGGCCCTCGCAGCGCTTCCTGAGGCAGGGCGTCCGGGCCAACGGCTGGGTGATGCTGAACATTGTGCCCATCGGCTTCGAACTCTGGCGGCAGTTCAACGGATTCCCGCCGGTGCTGTCGCCGGACGAACCGCCCATCGTGGTGATCGAACGTGGGGGCGAGGGCGATAAGGGCGGCAAGTGATGCGGCGAACCCTCGGGATGGCAGTCATCGCGGCGTGGGCGGTCGCGCTCACGCCGACCGTGCTGGCGCAGGAGCCTGCGACGCCGTCCGTTGCCGCGCCACTGACGGCCGATGACGTCGTCGCGTCGGTCGAG
>JBIIDF010000105.1:0-8810 GCA_044238535.1 Vicinamibacterales bacterium | reverse complement strand
CGGGTCGTAGGGCGAGATGCCTACGGTGACGCGGTCGCCGGGGACAACCTTGATGCGGAACCTCCGCATACGTCCACTGAGCTGCGCCAGAACTTCGTGGCCGGCATCAACCTGCACGCGGTAGAGTCCACCACTGTGCACGGCCATGACGGTACCCTGCATGTCTATCAGGTCGTCTTTACTCATGAAATCCCGGTGATTGTGTCACGGTGTGGCAGGCGTGCGCAAACCGGGGCGTCGGACACCCGCGAGACCATCAGGTATCATGAGGAACGAGTGAACATCTCGCGGTGGCCATTGGCCATGGCCGCGAGCGTGCACGACGACGGGTGCCTGCAGCGGGCCCGGGGGCGCGGTTTCGAGCGCGCCGTCTTCGAATCGGCACACGGACCGACGCACCTCTGCGGCACTGGCCGCCGGTCAGGCGGATTCTGTGCCGGCGGTCAGCGAAGACGGGCTATTGACTTGTGGTGACCGGGACCGCGGGCGGGACAGTCAGTCCTGACGCGGATGCCTGTTGTAAGGCGGTTGTACTGATGTCGTTGCGCGTGTGTGTGACCGGAGCCACCGGATACATCGGGTGGTCGGTGGTGGACGCCTTCATGAAGGCGGGCCACTCGGTGGTAGCCATTGGACGTTCGCAGGAACGCCTGCACCTGCTGGAGGCCCTGGGGGCCGTGGTGGTGGCGGGTGACCTGGAACGACCGGCCGGGATCCTCGAAGCCGCCGCGGCTGCGGATGTCGTGATCCACACCGCGTTTGACGGGTCGGCCCGTGGGCCGGCTCTCGAGCGTGCGCTACTTGATGCGTGGCTGCCGATGCTGCAGCAGGGCGATTCGCCACGCACCTTCGTCTACACCTCCGGCATCTGGGTGCTCGGCCCGGCGCCGGTCGCGGTGGATGAAACGGCGCCGGTGGCACCGGCGGCGATTTCGGCCTGGCGTGCGCCCCACGAGGCGCTGGTGCTGGCGGCGCACGGGGGCGCGTTGCGCACCGCCGTCATTCGTCCCGGCATCGTCTTTGGGGGCGGACAGGGGATCGTGAGCGACCTGGTGAAGCAGGCGCTCAACGGGCTCATCCGGGTGGTGGGCCCCGGCACCAACCACTGGCCCGGCGTGCATCACCGTGACCTGGCCGACCTGTATCTGCGCGTCGCCGAGACGACCGACGCCTCCGGGGTGTATCACGGAACAGACGGTACCGAGGAAACCGTAGACGAGATTGCCGAGGCGCTGGCCGACCATCTGGCCCAGCGTCCGGACATCAGGCACATGCCGCTGGACGAAGCGCGCACGAAGCTCGGGCCCTTCGCCGACGCGCTGGCCCTCGACCAGCGTGTGCGCACGACCCGTGCCCAGGCGCTTGGCTGGCAGCCCACCGTGCGCGGCATCTCGCCGAACGTTGCTCGCCTGTTCCAGGAATACCGCAACGCCCACAGCCGCTGAGTCTGATGCCAGGCCGGCCATGGGCCTGCGCGGACCGGCTTGGTATGCTGTCGCACATGCGACATCCTGCTGCCTTGCTGCTGACGCTGTCCCTGGTCGCCTGTTCCGCACCGCCGGCGCCCCCGGCACCCGCGCCCGGCCCCGTGCTGGACGCGATGACCACGGCGTCGCTGACGGCGCATCTCAAGATGCTGTCGTCCGACTTGTTTGAAGGGCGCGCGCCGGCGACGCGCGGAGGGGAGCTGGCCGAGCAGTACATTGCCACGCAGCTCGAAGCCCTCGGGCTTGAGCCCGCCGGAGACCACGGCACCTACCTCCAGGCCGTCCCCATCGTTGAGGCGATGGTCGATCGCGGATTTACGCTCAGCATTCCCGGCGCGACCTATCGCTACATGAGCGATGTGCTGGCGTTTTCGGGGAAGGAAGACGCGCGCGTGCAGGTGCAGGGCGACGTCGTGTTTGTGGGCTACGGCATCAACGCCCCCGAGCTCAACTGGAACGACTATGCGGGCGTCGATGTGAAGGGCAAGTGGGTGCTGATGATGGTGAACGATCCACCTGCGCCCGAGGATGAGCCGACGCTCTTCGGCGGCACGGCCCTGACCTACTACGGCCGCTGGACGTACAAGTTCGAGGAGGCGGCGCGTCAGGGGGCTGCCGGGGCGCTGCTGATTCACACCGAGGCATCGGCCACGTACCCCTGGCAAGTGGTGCAGTCGTCCTGGAGTGGCACGCAGTACGCCCTGGCGCCTGCCGAGGGCGCGCCGGCGCTGGGGGTGAAGGCCTGGATTTCCGAAGGCGCCGCCATCGACCTGGCGAAGCGCGCGGGCCAGGATCTCGATGCGCTGCGGCGTGCCGCCTCCCGTCGCGGATTCAAGGCGGCGCCGCTGGGCATCAGGGCTGCCGCCACGCTGCAGCAGCGGACGGCCCGGAAGGTCGCGCACAACGTGGTGGGCCGGCTGCGCGGTACCAACGACCAGCAGGCTGTGGTGTGGACGTCGCACTGGGACCACTTCGGGATGCGCGAGGCCCTTCCCGGTGAGCCGAAGGATGTAGACCGCATCTACAACGGGGCGTACGACAACGCCTCGGGTGTCGCCGGGCTGCTCGAAGTGGCGAAGGCAATGGCGCGGGCCACGACGGCGCCCGGACGGTCGATGTATTTCGTGTTCACGACGGCCGAAGAATCGGGCCTGCTGGGCGCCGAGCACTTCATCGCGCATCCGCCGCTGCCCCCGGCGCAGATGGCGGCCAATCTCAATGTCGATGGCCTCAACTATCTCGGGCCGACGACCGACATGGTCCAGCTGGGGTCGGACCGCTCGACGCTCGGGCCGATGGTCGAGGCGCTGCTGAAGGCCGAGGGACGCGTGCTCGGTGCGGACACGCACCCCGAGCGCGGCTACTTCTTCCGCTCCGATCACTTCCCGCTGGCGAAGGCCGGCGTGCCGGCGCTGTCGATCAGCGAGCCGAAGCAGTTCATCGGTCCAAAGGCCGAGGCGCTGCTGCAGCGACAGGAGGCGTACAACGGCAAGGAATACCACCAGCCGTCGGACCAGTACGACCCGACGTGGGACTTCACGGGCGGTCTCAACGATCTCAAGGTGCTGGCGCGGCTCGGCTGGCAGATCGCCGCGGCGTCAGCGATGCCGCGCTACAACGACGGCGATCAGTTCGCCAACGCCCGGGCGGGGCAGCGATGAGCCCGGCACCGACAATCCCGCTGGTGGGTCTTGAGGACATTCGTGCGGCGCACGCACGCATCCGGCCGGCCGCACGCGTCACGCCGGTGCTTGAAGTGCCGTATCCGGCGGGCGCACCGCGCACCCGTGACGACGCGCGCTTCTTCGTGAAGTGCGAGAACCTGCAGCCGATGGGGGCCTTCAAGATCCGCGGCGCCTACAACATGGTGTCGCAGCTCGATGACGCGGCGCGTAGGCGCGGGGTCATCACGTATTCGTCCGGCAATCACGGGCAGGCTGTGGCGCTGGCGGCACAGCTGCTGGGGGCGCCCGCCGTGATTGTGATGCCGACGACCGCGCCACTCGTGAAGGTGGACGGGGCGCGCAGTTATGGCGCCGAGGTCGTCTTTGCGGGCACGACGTCGACCGACCGCAAGGTGGCCGCCGAGGCGCTGGCCGCCGAGCGCGGGCTCACCATCATTCCCCCCTTCGACCACCATGCCATCATCGCGGGGCAGGGCACGGTGGGCCTCGAGATCCTCGAGCAGTGTCCCGAGGCCGATGTGATCTATGTCTCGATCGGGGGCGGGGGGCAGGCCACCGGGCTCGCGGCCGCGATCAAGCAGCTGCGTCCCTCGGTGCGCGTGGTCGGCGTAGAGCCGGACGGGGCGCCCACGATGAAGACGGCGCTCGCGGCAGGGGCGCCGGTGTCGCTGCCGTCCACGGCCTCGATTGCCGATGGCCTGCTCACGATTCGGGCCGGCGACATTACGTTCGCGCATGCGCAGGCATTTCTGGACGAGGTGGTGACGGTCCCGGACACGGCGATTGCCGATGCCGTCGCGTGGCTCTCGCGCTATGCGCGCCTCGTGGCTGAGCCCAGTGGCGCGGCGGCTACCGCGGCCGTGCGGTTGGGGCTGGGCCTGCCGCCCGACGCACGCCATGTCGTGGCGATTGTCAGCGGCGGGAACGTGGCCCCCGAGGCGTTCGGGCGATACGTGGCCCTAGGGGCTGGCGCCGTCGCCTGACGCTGGCGGTGGTGGAGTGAAGGACGGGTCGCGCAGCCACTGGGCGGCTGCCTCGGCCGCCTCGTCCGTCGTGCGCACGCGCCCGTCGAGCTGCCACTCGTAGACCGTGGCCAGCACGCGACCGACGGCCGGACCAGGGGCCAGCCCCAGGGCGAGCACGTGCCGACCCAGCAGCAACGGGGCGGGCGGCTGGTGCTCGACGCCCAGCGAACGCGCGCGTGTGATGAACCACTCCGCAAAGCTGCAGTCGAACGTGCCGCTCCGGCCGTGGCAGTCGGCCACCGAGAAACGCGTCAGCCACTCGAGATTCACGCGCTGCGCCAGTCGCCTGAACGCGCCGTCGCGCACCGTGTCGCGGGCCTTCCAGAATGCCGACGGACGCAGGTGCTCGGCCGTGATGGCCAGCACCTCGCGCCGCACGTCAACGCCGTCCAGCGTGTGGATGCCGAAGCGTTCCAGAAGCGCCGCCGCCAGCGGCACGCCTGCGGCTTCGTGTCCGGGCGACTTGATGCGACCGTCGACATGCACGGTCGTCAGCGGCTTGCCGAGGTCGTGGCACACCGCGGACAGCATCAGCACGGCGAGCGGGCCGCGCGGCAGGTCGGCGTTACGGCGACGGGCTTCGTCGATGACCATCAGCGTGTGCGTCCACACATCGCCCTCGGGGTGCCACTCGGCATCCTGCGGGCAGTCGTAGAGCGGCACCATTTCGGGGAAGATCTGGGAGACGACGCCCAGGTCACGCGCCACCTGAAATCCCACGGAGGGACGTTCCGCGACGAGCAGCAGTTTCTCGACCTCTCCCCAGAGGCGCTCGGCCGGCAGGTCGTCGAGGCGCATGCCGCGCATCAGGGCGGCGCTATCGGTCTCGATGTGCAGCGCAAAGCGCGCCGCAAACTGCACGGCGCGCAGCAGGCGCAGCGAGTCATCCGTGAACGTGCGCGCATCGACCACGCGCAGCAGGCGGGTGTCGAGGTCGCCGCGGCCGTTGAACGGATCGAGATACTCGTCGGTGAGCGGATCCCACCCGATGGCATTGATGGTGAAGTCGCGGCGCCGCGCGGCATCCGCAAAGGGCATGTGCGGATCGCCTTCCACCACAAACCCGCGATGCCCACGGCCCTGCTTGGATTCGCGGCGGGGCAGCGCGACGTCCACGGTGCCGAGTTTGTAGACCGGGAATGCCTGGCCGACGGGCTCGACCCGCCCCAGCGCGTGCAGGACCTCGGCGAGACGTGTCTGCTCGAGCCCGAAGACCTCGATGTCGAGATCTTTCGCGGCGTGGCCGCGCAGGCGGTCGCGGACAAAGCCGCCCACGGCCAGCGCCCGGCCCCCGGCCTCGGCGACGGCCAGGGCGATGCGGCGGGCCTCGGCGTCCGATGAGCGGGGAGGCATGGCGGCGGACACAGGCACGCCCTGCATTCTGGCATGGCGGCGCACCTCGCCGAGTCGCGCGCCGCGGATAGGGCGCGTGGTGACCTGAGGCGTCTGGCGTGTTGGGGGGCCTCGGGGCCATCGTCTGCCGCGCGGCCGTCAGTGGTCGCACGCGGTGGTGCCTTGTGGCAAGCTGTCGCTCATGGATGCCGCACTGACCCTGCTGAACGACCTGATCGCGATCGACTCGGTGAATCCCTCGCTGGTTCCCGGCGCGAGGGGGGAGGCCGATATCGCGCGCGCACTCGCAGGTGCCATGCGGGCGGCAGGCCTTGAGGTGCATGTGCAGGAGGTCGCAGCAGGACGGCCGAATGTGGTGGGCGTGCTCGAGGGGCGTGTCCCGGGACGGTCGCTGATGTTCTGTGGGCACATCGACACCGTCGGCGTGGAGGGAATGGCGCAGCCATTCGTGCCCACTACCCGGGAAGGGCGCATCACTGGTCGTGGCTCGCAGGACATGAAGAGCGGCGTCGCGGCCATGGTGGATGCGGCGCGCGTGCTGCAGCAGTCCGGCGGCCTGGCGCAGGGGCGGCTGGTGGTGGCCTGTGTCGTGGATGAAGAACACGCGAGTATCGGTGCCGATGCGCTGGTGACGCAGTGGCGCGCGGATGGGGCGGTCGTGACGGAGCCGACCGACCTGCAGATTGCCGTGGCACACAAGGGCTTCGAGTGGGTCGAGGTGGAAACGCACGGCGTGGCCGCGCACGGCAGTCGGCCGCGCGATGGCCGTGATGCCATCAGGATGATGGGCCACGTGCTGACAGCACTCGATACCCTCGACGCCGCACTGCAGGGCGGGGCATCGCATCCCCTGCTGGGGACCGCGTCGCTGCATGCGTCGCTCATCAGCGGTGGACGCGAGCTGAGTTCGTATCCTGATCGCTGCCTGCTGCAGCTCGAGCGCCGCACCATTCCCGGAGAAGTGCGGGGCTGTGCGGCAGCGGAGCTGGCACACATCCTCGCGCCGCTGGCATCGGCGTCGCCGCAGTTCCGGGCCTCGTCACGCGAGATGTTCACGCGGTCGCCCTATGAAATTGCGGATGACCACATCCTCGTGCGGTCCATGGCGGAGGCCGCCGCATCTGCGGGTGTGGCCACGGGTGTGACGGGCATGAGCTTCTGGACCGATGCTTCCGTGCTTGGCGATGCCGGCATTCCCTCGCTGCTGTTCGGCCCGACGGGTGCCGGACTTCACGGCCTCGACGAGTGGGTCGACGCCCGCAGCGTGTGCCAGTGCCGTGATGCGCTGGTCGCGCTCGCCCGCGGATGGTGCCTCTAGCCCGCGAGGCCTCGGGGGCGACATTTCTTGACAATTGGCACGGGGCCACGTACAACCGCACCTCATAGGAGGGTGCATGCGATTGTTCGCGGTAGTCCTGATGGTGGCAGCGCTGGCCACCCCGGCTCTGGGGCAGAGCACAGCGAAGGCGGCGGAACCCTACAAGGTCGGCACATACGACATCAGTGGCACACAAACGGTGGCCCTGGTGCTGCGCGACCGGTTCGTGGTGGACATCGGAGCGGCCCACAAGGCCGTGCCGAGCGGCGGCACGCTCGCGCCGCCCCGCGACATGATCGACCTCATCGAGCGCTATGACAGCGGTGTGCGTGCGCGGCTGGTGGCGATTACCAACTATCTCGTGGCGGGCGACCGCCTGGGCGGGGCGCGGCCGGCCTATGTGCACGATCTGGCGAAGGTGAAGACTCTCGCCCCGATCCTGTATCCGAGCAAAATCCTGAACGCGGCCGTGAACTTCTACAGCCACGTCAACGAAGCCGGCACGGCGGAAGAACAGGCCGCCGCGAGGCGGCTGCGCCGCGAGCAGCGTGGGGTGCCGTATCTCTTCCTCAAGCCCGGACGCGGTGCCGTCATCGGCAGCGGCGAGAACATTGTCATTCCGTATGGCCGCGACCGGACGGACTGGGAAGTGGAGTTGGGGGCGGTCATCGGTCGCACGGCGAAGTACGTCGATGCCAACAGCGCGCCGAACTATGTGTTCGGCTACATGGTGACGATCGACGTGTCTGACCGCGGTGGTCGTCCTCCAGGCGGATACGGCTCGGGCTCAGACTGGTTTGTCGGCAAGGGCCACGACACGTTTGCGCCGCAGGGGCCGTGGATTGTGCCGGCCGAGTTCTACGGCGATCCGATGAAGAATCTCCGGCAGACGCTGAGTGTTGGCGGCACGACGCTGCAGGAAGCCCGTGCGGGCGACATGATTCACTCGCTGTGGGAACTCATCGAGTACGGGTCGTCGATTGTCACGCTCTATCCGGGCGATGTGATCAACAACGGAACATCCGGCGGCACTGCCGCCGGCTCTGCGCAGACCCGCACCGGCAGCCGGTTCCTCAAGCCCGGTGAAGTGCTCGAGGCAAGCATCGACGGCATCGGCACGCTTCGCATGCCGGTGGTGGGCGAGTCAGCGCCTCCGGGCGGCACCGGTGCCCGTCTGCCTCCGGTGGCCACCTACCGCAAGCCATAACGCAGGCCTCGTGACGGCAGCTGCACGCATCTCCGGCGTGTGGCTGCCGTGGCCTTGACAGTGCCGGTGGTTTTCTTCAGAATCCAGTCATCGCCGTTGTGCGATCGCATCACGAGTGGCTGAGGGACCGGACCCGACGACGCCACAGCAACCTGCCAGAGCCATCAGGCAAGGTGCTCACTTCCGCCCGGGTGACCGGGAGAGATACGAGGGCACCCGTGACGGCCATCCCCAGATAGCCCCGCAGCAATCCGTGCAGCAGTGCAGGTGCTGCACCCGCAGTTGGTCCAGTAGCACTGTCACGCACACGCGTGTGCGCGTGATCTCATCCAGACGACCCGAGGGACGCAGCCCGTCGACGGTCACCAACCCACGCCAGGTGGGTGGTCCCGCTGCGAACGATGAGGTGATCCGTGTCTGATTCCATTCCACAGTCCGTACTCGCGCGCCTGGGCGCCTTTGGCTTCGCGACCCAGGAGCCCGTCATCCTGGCCGCGCTGGTCAGCGGTGATCCGCTGCTGCTCATTGGCCGCAGCGGCACCGGCAAGACGTTCCTGCTCAATTCCATCAGCGAGGCCCTGCAGCTCAATCACCGCCACTACAACGCCAGCCTGCTGTCGTTCGATGATCTCGTGGGCTTCCCCTTCCCCGATGAGGCGCGCACGATCGTGCGCTTTCTCGAAACGCCGGCGACGGTGTGGTCGGCCGAGTCGGTGCTGATTGACGAAATCAACC
>JBIIDF010000104.1:0-8889 GCA_044238535.1 Vicinamibacterales bacterium | reverse complement strand
CCTTCGTAATAGATGTGGTCGAGGTGCAGCACCGGCAGCACGGCCGGGTAGGTGCGCCGCCGGGGCAGGTGTGCCGACACGTCGAGGCTGTGCAGATGGCCGGCGAGGATGTCGGTGGCCAGGCCCCGCGCCCATTCATTGAAGTCGCCCAGCACGACGCGCGCCCCGGTGAGCGCCGGGTCGAGCACGTGCGTGACCAGTGCCGTCGCCTGCACGCGCCGTTCCATGAGAGCCGTCCCGAAGTGCACGTTGAACAGATGCAGCAGGCCGTCCCCAAGGTCGAGGTCGACCCGTTGTGCCGAGCGCGGTTCGCGGTGCTGCCAGCTGAGGTCGTGCTGCGTGTGTGCACGAATGGGCAGGCGACTGAGCACGGCGTTGCCGAAGGGGACGCCGCGATAGGTCCGCGTCGGAGCCATGACACTGCCCATGCCCAGCGCGGCACCGAGGTCGGCGACCTGTCCCGGTGTCGAGGGCGTGGGGCCCAGCACTTCCTGCAGCGCAATGACGTCGGCGTCGAGGGCGGCGAGTACCTCGGCTATGCGCTCGGGGCGTGTGCGGCGGTCGAGGCCCTGACACCGATGCACGTTGTAGGTGACCACCCGCAGGCGGTGCGTGCGGTGAGCGGGGGCAGGTTGCGTCATGGCCGGGTTGTCACTAGTCTGAAGCAGATCGGAAGGACCCGTCCATGCCCCACCTCACCACGGAACGCGAACTTGTCTGCCCCTGCTGCGGCGCCACGCTGGTCGTCGACCTGGCCCTCGGCCGCATTGTCTCGCATGGTGAGGCCCCGTCGGCGGCCCGTCCGGAACTGAGCCGGGCCGAGCAGATTCTGGCCGAGCAGGCGGCGCGGCGCGAGGCGCTGTTCAACCAGTCGGTGCAGGACGAGCAGGGCAAGAGCGATGCGCTGTCACGCCGCTTCGATGAGGCCCTCAAGCAGGCGCATCAGGAACCGATCCGCAAGCCGCTGCGCGGGTTCGACCTCGATTGACCCTGGCCTCGACCGCCGCAGACCCCGGGGGCGTACGGGTGACAGCCCGCGCCCGGGGGCCCGGGCACCTGCGGCGCCTCCGGGCGCGTGGCAGGTCGGCCGGCCATCGTCACGGGCGTGCAGCGGCAGCGCAACGGGACCGCAGCCGTGAGCGTCTTACAGCCAGGCAGCAGGCGGCTTCCGGCCACTCTGCTGCTGGTGTCGGTTCCGCCTCTGCGCGCACGGGCCGACCTCTCGGGAACCGGCGCGCAGAAAGCAGTAACGAACGCATGGGCCGCAGACTGTATGTGGGCAACCTGCCCTACAAGACCACCGACGAAGACCTGACCGACCTGTTCGGACAGGCCGGGCCTGTTGACAATGTGCGCGTCATGCGCGACCAGGCCACCGGGCGGGCTCGGGGCTTCGGCTTTGTCGAAATGACCACCGACGAAGGTGCCCAGAAGGCTATCGAACAGTTCCACCAGTATGAGCTCGAGGGCCGCGCGCTGGTCGTCAACGAGGCGAAGCCCCGCGAGTCGGGCGGCTTCGGTGGCGGTGGCGGTGGCCGTGGCGGCTACGGCGGCGGCAGCGGCGGCGGTGGCGGCTCGCGCCGCGAACCCCGCTGGTAACCACCGCCCCGGCGTCTGCGGTATCATCCGCGGCACATCATGCGTGCCTCGGTTGTCCTGCTTGCGCTCATCATCTGTTCGGCTCCCGCGTGCGCGTCTGAGCCAGCTCCCGCTGGTTCAGGCGCTGCCGCCTCTCAGGCGGCGCTTGCGCCGCCTGACGTCATCGAGCTGTCGGCCAGCGACGCGGCCGACCGCATGCGCGCCGGCACGCTGACGTCGGTCGCGCTCACCCAGGCCTATCTCTCCCGCATTGCGGCCATTGACGACAGCGGTCCCACGCTGAACGCCGTCATCGAGCTCAACCCGTCGGCCCTGTCCGATGCCGCGGCCCTCGACGCCGAGCGCGCCGGCGGCCGCGTGCGCAGTCCCCTGCACGGCCTGCCGATTCTGCTGAAGGACAACATCGACGTGGCCGGGCTGGTCAACTCTGCCGGGTCGCTCGCGCTCGCCTCGCATCGGCCGAAGACCGATGCGTTCCTCGTCACACGGCTGCGCGCGGCCGGCGCCGTCATTCTCGGCAAAACCAACCTGTCGGAATGGGCCAACTTCCGGTCGACACGCTCCTCGTCCGGCTGGAGTTCGCGCGGAGGGCAGACGAAGAATCCGTATGCTCTCGACCGCAATCCCTGCGGCTCGAGCTCGGGCACCGGCTCGGCCATCGCGGCCAGTCTCGCCGCCATCGGTGTTGGCACCGAAACCGACGGCAGCATCATCTGCCCCGCGGCGGTCGCCGGCCTCGTGGGACTCAAGCCCACGGTGGGTGTGGTCAGCCGTCGCGGCATCATCCCCATTTCCATCTCGCAGGACACGGCAGGCCCCATGGGCCGCAGCGTGCGCGACGTGGCCCTGCTGATGTCGGCGCTCGCCGGTGCCGATGCGAATGACCCGGCGGGCGAGGCCGCCGAGGGCCGCATCACCGCCGACTACACCGTGGCCCTGTCGGCCGATGCCCTCAAGGGCCGCCGCATCGGTGTGCTCCGCCAGGCGATGGGGGTGCATCCGGATGTGGATGCGGCGATGGAGCGTTCGCTGCAGACCCTGAAGGCCGCAGGGGCCGAGATCGTGGACGTGACCATGCCGGGCTACGGTCAATGGGGTGCACACGAGCTGCAGCTGATGCTGTACGAATTCAAGGACGGGCTGAACACGTATCTGCGCGAGAGTGGCGCGCCTGTGGCATCGCTCGAGGCGCTGATGACCTGGAACGTCGCGAACCGCGAACGCACCATGCCGTTCTTCGGACAGGAGCTGTTCGAACAGGCGCAGGCCAAGGGGCCGCTCACCGATGCGTCCTACATTCGCGCGCGCGACACGGCGCGTCGGCTGGCCGGCACCGAGGGATTGATCGCCGCGCTCGACCGCGGACGCCTCGATGCCATCGTCGCCCCGAGCGAAGCGCCGGCGTGGCCTACTGACCATGTGCTGGGCGATCACTTTCTCGGTGGCGGCTATGGGGTCGCAGCCGTGGCCGGCACGCCGAGCCTGACGGTGCCCATGGGCGAGGTGATGGGCCTGCCGATTGGCATCGCCTTCATGAGCCGACCCTACACCGAGGCGCAGCTGCTGTCATGGGGCTATGCGTTCGAGCAGGCCGCGCGCGCACGCAAGCCGCCGACCTACCGACCGACGGTCGAGGACTAAGCCTCCCTCCGACCCGCCCATGGGGCCGCGCATGGCGGGCCGTGGGCGGATGGTTCCCGCGCCGGGTCGGGCGTCGCGGGTCAACCGCGCATCAGCTGGTCGACCACAAATCCGATCGCGACCCGCTCGGCGAAATAGCCGTCGTCTGCGTCGGCGCGCTCGACGAAGCCGCAGTGGCCGCCGTGCGGCGTGACACAGAGCGCGACATGGGGATTACCGCGCAGGGCCGGTGCCTCGAACATCGCCGCCGGGACAAACGGATCGTCTGCGGCCGTGAGAATCAGTGTGGGGCACGTGATGCGGTCGATGACGCGCAGCGCGCTGCAGCGGAAGTAGTAATCGGCCGCATCACGATAGCCGAAGCCCTGCGACGTGTAGAGGTCGTCAAATCGACGGATGGACCACGTGCGGCGCAGGTGGCTCGTGGGATAGCGTTCGGGAAACAGCGCGGCCTTCCGGCGCAGCCGCGCCCGCAGCGTGCGCAGGAAGTTCCACTCGTAGAGACGGTTGTCGAGCGACTCCATGGCCGTCATGCACGCGGCCAGATCGATGGGGGGCGACACGGCACAGACGGCCTTCACCATCGGCAGCGCGCGTGAGGCTCCGTCGCGCGCGTCGGCTGACTCGCCCATCAGCTTGAGGGCGATGTTCCCGCCCATGGAATAGCCCGCCAGCCCGATGCGGCTAAGCCCGTCGGTTTCGTGCAGCTCGTGCAGCACGGCGCGCAGGTCGGCGGTGAGCCCCGAATGATAGAGCGTGGGAGACAGCGCTTCGGTGCCGCCGCAGTTGCGATGATTGAGGCGCACCACGTTGCAGCCGCGTATCCACGCCTTCTCGGCCATGCCGCGCATGTAGTGGCCCTGGCTTGAGCCTTCGAGCCCGTGCAGCAGCACCACGGTGGGCGCGTGCTCGCGCTGCGGCTGCCAGTGGCACTGGGCCAGGACGCGCGTGTCCGGTTCGGTGCGGAACAGCCGCGCCTCGCCTTCCGGCAGGTGAGGGAACTGCCGTCGCTTCGCCCACGCATACATCGTCATGCGGTGCCCGCCTGCGAGGAAGGGGGCGGGACGGAAGGGCGGGGCCGGGCACGACACCGACGCATTGTATGCCTGCGGCCCCGCTACAATGCGGGGATGCTGACGTCTGCCGAGTTCGGTCGTGCGCTGTGCGGGTTGCTCCGGGGAAGTCTGCCGGAGGGCCTATCGCTGGTCGCTCACGACGCCCGCGTCGATGTGACCACGACTGGCGGTGAGGTCTATTCGACGGCGCTGGGTGACCTCGATGCCGCCGACACCGAGGCCGAGGATTATGCCGATGCGGCGTGGAATGTCCTGAGTCTGGTGCAGGACGTGGTGTGCGAGGCGAGCGGCCGGTCGTGGCCGGGCGAGGCGCGGCACGTGGACGATGTGCCGGATGTGGGGACGCAGGTGACCGGGGACGTGCTGCAGTGCTGGTATGGCGACGAGGCACAGCCGGTGCTGCGCCTCGCGCCCCTGGTGCTGTCTGCGCCGGTGTAAGCGCCGTGGCGTCAGACGCCGGTCTTCAGATAGCCGGCCACCGCTGACACGAGCCGGTCGACCTCGGCCGGCGTGTTGTAGAAGTGCGGCGACACGCGCAGGCCGGGCCGGTCCTGTCCGCCGCGTGTGGTGACGCCGATGTGTTCCTTTTCGTAGAGCGCGTTTGCCAGCCTGTTCGCATCGAGCGACCCTGGCTGAAACGACACGACGGCCACGCGGCGATCGGCTTCCGGCGCCGTCCACATCTTCACCCCGGGGAGCTTCGACAGACCGTCCACGAGCTGCGTCGTGAGAGCCATGCTGCGGGCTTCCACGGCCGTGCGGCCGATCTGCGTCTGGAATTCGAGTGCGGCACGGAAGGCGATCATCGTGGCTTCGTCACGCTGCCCGAACGACTCGAACGTCTTCGAAAATCCCACCGCTCCCGGATAGGCGCTGTAGATGCTGGGCCATAGCCGGCTCTGGGCAGCCTTGCTCACATAGAGCACGCCGCACTCGCGTGCGCCGCACGGCCACTTGTGTGCGCTGCCCGTATAGAAGTCGGGCTGCATGTCCGAGAGATCGATGTCGAGCAGCCCCAGCGTCTGGGCACCGTCGACCAGTGACAGCACCCCGCGTTCACGGGCGATGCGGCAGAGCGCCCGCACGGGCATGCGGTCGCCGACGGTGCTGGTGAGGTGTGTGACGGCCAGCACCTTCGTGCGGGGCGTGATGGCCTTCGAGAATGCTTCCTCGTAGTAGGCGGCCCCGGGGTGGGGATTTTTCTGCGCGACGGTCACCACGGTGAACCCGAAGCGTTTCGCCTTTTCCTGCCACGCGACGAGATTGCTCGGGTGATTGTCGGCATGCACCAGGACTTCATCGCCGGGCTTGAGGTCGAGCCCGTTCGACACCATGTTGTTCGACTCGCTGGTGTTGCGCGTGATGATGATGTCCTCGGGCGTGGCGCGCAGGAAGGCGGCGAGTGCCTCGCGGGTCTTTTCCTTTTCGGGATACAGGCGGGCGCGGTTGTTGGGTGACGGGTCGACGTCGACGCTCCGCGTTTCGCGCATGAGCGTGTCGAGCACCCCGCGCGAGGCCGGGCACAGGTTCGCCGCATTCATCACCGTGAACCCGTCGGGCATGACGAACTGCTGACGGACGGCGGTCCAGAAGCGCTCGCCGGCGGCGACGCCTTCGGCGGGCAGGGCCGGCGGCTGCGGGGCCTGTGCGGCCCAGGCCGCGTTGGAGAACAGGGCCGCCGACCCTCCGGCCGTGAAGAGTCGGGTGAACGCGCGGCGTGAGACGGGCTGTGACATGGGGGCCTCCGCCGGGGATTCTACGGGGAATCGGGCCGGAAGGCCACGGGATGGGCCAGACGCAAGGACCAGAGGCGTGAGCATAAAGACGCAGTAACGACCATTGAATTGACTGCATAGTCGTTTGTATGACTTAATGGCATCCACTTTGAGCCGTTTAAAGTCATTTATGACAGATGCCACGTCGTTGGTGTGCTCGCGGACGCAGCGATGACGACACCATCCTCCCGGGGCCAGGCGGCTTGGCCGCGTGTCCTGGCGTGCCTCTGGGGGATGGTTGCTCTGGTGGCGATGGGCACCAGCGCACAGGCGAAGACCACGATCACCTCGGCTGCGTCCGGCAACTGGAGTGACACCGCAACCTGGTCGGGTGGCGTGGTCCCTGTCTCCGACGATAACGTGACCATCGCCTCGGGTCACACGGTGACGCTCGTGGCGAACACGGACATCACCACGGGCAACCTCACGGTGACGGGCACCCTCGCCCTGGCGGGTTTCAACCTCACAGCCGGCTCGCTTGCCGGCGCGGGCAACATCGGGACGGCCTCCGGCACACCCACGCTTACTGTGGGCCGCGACGGCCACAACACCACCTATTCCGGTGTGTTCAGCGGCACTGGCGCCCGGCTCACCAAAGAGGGCGCGGGCACGCTGACCCTGTCGGGCACCAACTCCTACAGCGGTGCGACCACGATCAACGCGGGCACGCTTCAGATTTCAGCCAGTGAGCGCATCAGTAACAGCAGCGCCCTCATCGTGGCCAGCGGCGCGACCTTCGACATGAACGGGCGCACTGAAACCGTCGGGTCATTGGCCGGAGCGGGTACGGTCACCAGCTCGGTGACTGGTTCGGTCACCCTGACTGCAGGAGGTGACAATACGTCCACCACCTTCAGTGGCATCATTCAGAACGGATCTGCGACTTCCATTGCCCTCACAAAACAAGGCTCTGGCACGCTGACCCTCTCAGGTGCCAATACCTACACCGGCGCCACCACCATCAGCGCGGGGACATTGCAATTGGGTGCCGCTGGGGTCATTGCCGACAACAGCACAATGTCGCTAGTCGGCATCCTCGATCTGAACGGCTTCAACGAGACCGTCGCCTCGCTGACGGGCGGAGGCACGGTGACCAGCGGCGTGGCGGGGGCGGTCACGTTTACGACCGGTACTTCGAGTAGCACCTTCAGCGGGGTGATCGAGAACGGCAGCGGCACCGTAGCCCTCACCAAGGTTGGGGCGGGCCAGCTCACCCTGACCGGCGCCAACACCTACACCGACGTCACCACCATCAGCGCGGGGACGCTGTCCATCGGCAATGGCGCCACGTCCGGTGCGATTTCCAACAATTCCAATGTGACGAACAACGCCACGTTGTGGTTCAACCGTGCGGATAACTACACCTACACTGGGGTCATTTCCGGTTCAGGGGGGGTCATCAAATATCAAGCGGCCACCCTCACCCTGTCCGGTGCCAACACCTATACCGGCACTACCACCATCAGTGCGGGCACGCTCCGGTTAGGTGCCGCCGAGGCCCTTTCCAACAACACCGCCCTGACGGTGAGCGGCATACTCGACCTGAACGGATTTAGCCCAACCTGCGCGTCATTGGCGGGTACAGGCACGGTCACCACTGGAGTGGCGAATTCCGTCACGCTGACGGTCCACAACAGTGCTGCTTCCACCTTTTCAGGCATTATCCAGAATGGCAGCGGCACCGTAGCGCTTACCAAAGAAGGCGCAGGCACGTTCAATCTCACCGGCGCCAACACCTACACCGGCGTCACCACCATCAGCGCGGGGACGCTGTCCATCGGCAACAATACGACTACCGGCTCCATCGTCTCGGACGTGACAAACAACGCCACGTTGCAGTTCAACCGTTCGGATGCCTATACCTACGCCGGGGTCATCTCGGGCACCGGCGCCGTCACCAAGAGCGGAGGCACCCTCACCCTTTCCGGTGCCAACACCTACGCCGGCATCACGACCATCAGCGGCGGCACGCTGTCCATTTCGGCCGACAACAACCTGGGCGCCGCGCCCGGAAGTCCGACGGCGGGCCATCTGGTGTTCACCGGGACAACTGGCGTGCTCAACACCACGGCCACCTTCACGCTCCACGCCAACCGGGGCATCAGTGTGGGGGCCAGTGTGACGGGCACAATCAACACCGATGCCGGCACGACCCTGACGTACGGCGGCGTGGCGGCCGGTTCGGGTGCACTCACCAAGGCCACAGGGACAGGGACGCTCACGCTCACCGGTGCCAATACCTACAGCGGCACCACCACCATCAGCGCGGGGACCCTGTCCATCGGCAACGGTGGCACCACCGGGTCGGTGGCCGGCCCGATCGCGAACAATGCCGCCCTCATCATCAACCATTCGAACGACCTGACCTATGCCGGTTCCATCACCGGCACGGGCACAGTGACCAAGCAGGGGGCCGGCACCCTCACCCTGACTGGCACCAACAGTTACACCGGAATCACCACGATTTCAGCGGGCACACTGTCCATCGGCGCTGGAAGCACAACCGGTGCGATTGCCAATGGTTCCAACGTCACGAACAACGGAACGTTGACCTTCAACCGCTCGAAACCCTACACGTACTCTGGCGTCATCTCGGGCACCGGCGCGGTCACCAAATTGGCTGCCGGCACGACCACCCTTTCCGGCGCCAATACTTATACCGGGATTACTACCATCAGCGCGGGGACGCTGTCCATCGGCAACAATACGACTACCGGCTCCATCGTCTCGGACGTGACAAACAACGCCACGTTGCAGTTCAACCGTTCGGATGCCTATACGTACTCTGGCGTCATCTC
>JBIIDF010000103.1:0-8907 GCA_044238535.1 Vicinamibacterales bacterium | reverse complement strand
CTGATTCGGCACCAGCTCCTGCGTGTTGTAAAGCACGATGAGGTGTCCGCCCGCCGCGGCATAGTCGAGCAGGCGGCGGTTATAGGTGCGCAGGTCGGGCCGCACGGCATAGGCACGGGTGCCGGTCATGATGGCGTCGAACTGCGACAGATCGGCACTGGCCAGCGCACGCTCATCGAGCAGGGTCACGGCATAGCCCAGCTGCGCGATGCCCTGGGGCACCGCGTCACCGAGCCCCATGACGTAGCCCACCTTGAGTCCGGGCACGAACGCCACATCGATGCCGCGCACGGCCAGCGTCGAGGGGCGATAGAGCTGGCGCAGTTCGAGGTCGCGGAAGTCGATGTCCTCGAAGCCCTCGGCATACTCGCGGCCACCGCTGGTCGCCACCACCTTCAGGTCGTAGCGCTGTGCAGCGATGTCGGGCATCGTCAGGGTGAAGCGATAGGAGGCCCGCTCGCCGGCACGCTGGAAGCGGAACGGGGCCTGTGCCGGCGCCACCATCCAGCCCGACGGCACGCGCACGGTCACATCGCCCTGACTGCCGGCCGGATGGTGGTTCTGCACATCGACATCGACCGTCACCTGCTTGCGCTCGGCCTTGAGTGGCACGACCGCCGTGGTGGGGGACGCGGTCAGGGTCACGGCGGGCACGACCCGCAGTTCCCTCAGCACGACGCCGTACGGGGCCTTCGACTCGCGCCGCCGCACGACGCTGCGCACCTCGACGGGCACGCCATCGACGCGGTAGCGGACGAGGGCTTCGGCCGGCGCGTCGGTTGCCGGCTTGCTGAACTGCGCGGCATCGGCGAAGTCATACCGAGATTCCTGAATGGTCGGCCGGGAAAAATAGGGGCGCGTGCTGATGGGCACGTCGGCCGCGAGCGTCACGGTGAACCGGCGCCTGATGACCTCGCCGCGTCCCAGCGATGGGGGCAGCGCGGCAGTCTCGACGGCCGTGGACGACCAGCCGCGGTCACCGTCGATCGTGACCGATTCCGGGGCAATGCGGACGCCCGACCGGTTACTCATGGCCACGCGCACCTCGAACGACTGGCCAGGAACGACGGCTGGCATCGTGGGCGCCTGGGCAAAGCCTGCCCCGGGTCCCGTGGGTTCGGGCAGGCCGGCGGGCTGGGCCACGGCGGTGAGGTCGAGGCCGAGGGCGGCATTGATGGCGTGCTGGAACTGCTCGGCCTTGCGCTCGAGGATCAGCACCGCATCGGGTTCGGCGGCCATCGCGGCGATGGTCGTGCGCGTCGCCGCCAGACCTCGCGCCAGCACGGGGACGATGGCTCCCGGGTCGCGACCATCGAAGCTGCGGCGTGCCTGTTGGATGGCTGCGTCGATGGCCTGCAGCTGGGCCGCGGCACCGGCCGGCTCCGGACGTCCGAGCATGCGGAAGAGCGCGGGCAGCGTGGTGTCGATGCCGGCGAAGAAGTCAGGTTCCTTGCTGCCGGGGGCCACGCCGGGCCCCATCCGCTTGTAAAAGCCGAAGTTGGGACCGGTGCCAAGCGAGAGGCGTCCGCTGTTCTGTGAGCGCTGAAAGCTGAGGCCGGTGCGGGCGATGTTGTCGTACGAGTCACCCAGCCAGCTGTCGTACTGCCCCGTGTCGACCCGCACGGTCCAGTCTTCATCCTCGCGCATCCCGCCGATGAAGAGCTTCCGGGCCTGCCAGGGCCGCAGGCCCTCGCGCAGCTGTTCGGGGAACATCAGCGGATTGGCGGCGACCTCGAAGGCCTGCTGGGTCAGCAGTCCTGCCGTCTGGTGGTTGCCGTGGCCGTCCCGCTGGTTCCCCTGAAACCGCGACACGATGACCAGCGGGCGCTCGGTGCGGATGACGCGCACGACATCGCGCAGCACGTTGTCGCGGCCCCACTTGTCGAAGGCCTCTTCGAGCCGCTTCGAGAAGCCGTAGTCGACCACCGACGTGAAGTACTGGCGGTCGACGCCGTAGTAGCGGTTCGAGACCATCAGCTCTTCGGTGCGGATCAGCCCGAGCCCGTCGAACAGCTGCGGGCCGAGGGCGTTGTCGCCCGACTCACCGCGGTTGAGCGTCATCAGCGAGACGCGTGCCCCGACGCCGCGGCTCAGCAACGCCAGCATGCCGCCGTGCTCGTCATCCGGATGCGCGGTGGTGTGCAGCGCACTGGCCGTGGTGCCCAGCTTCTGCAGCCAGTGCCACGTGGCGCTGGCCCCGGTGCTGACCGGGCCTGCGGGCCCCTGTGCCTGCAGCACGAGACCCGCGATGGCCAGGGCCGGGACGACCAGCAGGCTGGCCCGACGGAGACGAGCGGCGAACGACCGGTGGGGCATGAGGCGCGACTCCGGTTAGAAGTAGAGCTTGATGGCCAGCTGCATTTCGCGCTGGTCACCGCGGCTGCTGGTGATGGTGCCGAACGTGTTCAGGTTCGAGACGTTGGCCGCCGGCAGCCCGTAGTTCACCCAGTTGAACAGGTTGAACGTTTCCGCGCGCAGTTCGATGCGGCGGTCGCCGGGCAGTGGAATCGAACGGAACAGCGACAGGTTCATCGTCTTGAACCCCGGACCGCGCATGGTGTTGTAGCCGCAGTTTCCGTAGGTGTACTGGGCCGGCACGGCGAAGGCGGACGTGTCGAACCACTTGTCGAGCGTCGGATTGAAGCCGGGCGGCACTGGATCGGCGATGCAGTCGGCGCGCTGGTTGCGACCCTGACCCGTGAGGGCACGGTCCGCGGCGCTGACCGTGAAGGGCAGTCCCGAGCTCAGGGTGAGGATGCCGTTCATCGACCAGTCGTTCAGCAGGGCGCCCGCCAGCCCCTTCGGCGCAAACCGGCGGCCCTCGCCGAACGGCAGCTCGGCGATGAAGCTCGTTACCATCCGGTGCGTCACGTCGAAGGGCAGCGGGCCGTAATCGGCCCCCATGTTGTAGGCGTTCTGCGGCGTGTTGCCCGTGGCGCCGCCACCCGCGCTGAGATGGTCGAGGAAGTCGCCGTTGGCGCTGCTCAGGGTGTAGGCCATCGTGAAGCCCAGGCCCCCGGACATGCGGCGCTGCACGCGCATCTGCAGCGCGTTGTAGTCGGCGTTGCCGTTGGTGACAATCTGCTGCAGGAACGCGTTGTTGTATCCGAACGGCGCGTAGGGATACACCACGCGCGGACCGGTCGGTCCCTGTTCGATGATGCCCTGGTTGAGGTTGCGGATACGGCGCCCGTGCGTCACACGGTTGCCGACGTATTCGGCGGCGGCCACCATGTTCGAACCGAACTGCCACTCGGGGCCGACACTGAACTGCTGCACCATCGGCGTGCGCTGGTTCGGGTCCTGAATGCGCCACTGCACAATGGCCTTGTTGACGTTCTCGGGGGCCAGCGAGGTGAAGCCTTCGGCAAACGTGAACGCCGGACGTTCATTGCCCGAGTTGGCCGAAATGGCCGCATCCACCAGCTGCGGCAGGTTGAGGCCCAGCTGGCTTTCCGACCCGTAGCGATCAGTCTGCTGATAAAAGATGCCGTAGCCGCCGCGCAGCACAACCGTCGGTGTCATGCTCCAGGCAAAGCCGACGCGCGGCGCGAAGTCGTTGCGGTCGGGCCGGATGAGCGTCTGCTCGTAGGTGCTGCCGGATGACTTCGCGGTCAGGATGGCGCCGGTGGCCGGGTCGATGTTCGTCAGCTTCGCATTGCGATCGAACATGGGCGTGAAGTGCTCGTAGCGCAGCCCGTAGGTCAGCGTCAGCACATCGTTGATCTGCCACGAATCCTGCCCGTAGAACTGATAGCCGTTCGTATACAGGTTCGGCTCGTGGAACAGCGTCAGGCGCTGCACGCTCGAGAGGCCGAGCAGGAAGTCGGCCAGGCCCAGGTTGGTGTAGCGGCCGTCGGGGAAGTTGAGCTCGCCGTTGAGCGAGCGCAGGTCGATGTAGCGCACCACGTCGCGGCGCAGTTCGGTGCCGAACTTGAACGTGTGTGACCCCTTGTTCCACGTGAGATGCTCGGCGAACTGGAACACCTGCGACGTCTGGAACTGCGGGCGGAAGAAGGGACCGCCAAGCCGCGCAAAGCGCGCGATAGGCATGTGCGGCAGGCCGCCATAGAACCGGGGGTCCTTGGGTACGCCCTTGATGCCGTACTGTGCATTGGAATCGACACCGAAAGCCGGGTGCACCGAGTCCGAACGCACACGGTTATAGCCCGCGCGGAATTCGCTGAACACCGAGTTGCCGAAGATGTGCGACCAGCCGGCGACGCCGTTCTGTCCACGGATCAGAATGTCGCTGGCAAAGTCACCCGAGGCGACCGGGTCGGCCAGCAGGGGCGGCTCGGTACGATTGGTGTTCTGGAAGCTGTAGCGGACGAAGACCTTGTCGTTGGCGCCGGCGTTGTAGTCGCTGCGCACGTCGAACTGGTCGATGTTGCTCTGCAGCATCCCGTTCGAAATGAAATTGTTGTTGAAGAAGCCAGCCCCCGGCACATTCGGCAGGGGATACAGGTTAATCAGCTTCGCGGCCACCGGGTCGATGCAGCCCGGCAGGATGCGGCGGGCCGCAGGGTCGACGCAGCCGGCCGGCACAAACTGGTTGGTCGCATTCAGCGTACCCGTGAGCTCCGAGAGGTCGCCCGTGCGCATGCGGGCGGTGGGCACCGTGGCCGTCTGTGACAGCTGTCGGTTCGTGCGCGTGGCCTGGTAGTCGCCAAACAGGAACAGCCGGTTCTTCGAGAGGGGACCGCCCAGCGTGAAGCCGGCAATCTGCTGGTCGAACGGACCTTTCGGCCGGCCGGCGCGGTTGTTGTCCCAGGTGTTTGCGTTCAGCGCTTCGTCCCGGAAGAAGCCGTAGGCATTGCCGCGAATGGCGTTGGTGCCCTGTTTGACCGAGGCATTGATGACCGCCCCGGCCGAACGGCCGAACTCCGCCGAGTAGGTGCGCGTCTGCACCTTGAACTCCTGCAGCGCGTCCACGGGTGGCTGCACGACCTGCGGACTGCGCTCCTGCAGATTGGTCGAGAACGAGTTGTTGTCGGCCCCGTCCAGCATGTAGTTGTTCCACGTCGCGTAGTTGCCGTTCGAGTTGAAGAACGTGTCTTCACCGCGGCTGGCGATGCCGGCCGGTGCGGCCACGACGCCGGGGACGAGGAATGCGAGTTCCGAGTAGCGACGGCCCAGCAGGGGCAGGTCGTTCACCTGGCGTTCATCGACGACCACGCCGATGTCTGCTGACTGGGTCTGCAGCAGCGGCGCCGCACCGGTCACCACCACCTGCTCGCTCAGGGCGCCGACCTCGAGGGTGAAGTTCACCTCGCGCCGGTCCTGGACGCTGAGCCGCACCTGCGGCTGCACCGCACGCTTGAATCCCGACAGTTCGGCGGCGACGGTGTACATGCCCACGCGCAGGCTCGGGAAGATGAACTGCCCGTTCGCGTTGGTCACCGTGGTCGACACGGTGCCGCTGGCATCCTGTGTGGCGGTGATCGTGACGCCCGGCAGCACGCCACCGGAGCTGTCCGCCACGGACCCGACGATGGCGCCGGTGTCGGTCTGGGCCGAGGCCGGTGTCGCACCGGAGACCAGGAGGAGCAGAGCGGCCATGGTCATGGCCAGAAAAGCGCGGGAGAAGCAGGGTCGCATGCGGTCGCCTCCTCCGGATGCCCCGGTGGGGCCCGGACTGGGAATTGAACGATAACCGCCGGACTATAGCACTTTGTTACACGTCTGTGACACGGAAGAGATGTCCCGGAGACCTGGTGCGGACACCCCTGTGATGGGGACGGCGGCCGAACTAGCGGGCTTCTGCCTGGTGAATCTTCGCGACCCGCTGTTTGTGGCGTCCGCCGGCGAAGGGGGTCTCGAGGAACGCATCGAGAATCTCGCGCGCCACGTCGGGCGAGGTCAGCCGCGCGCCGAGTGCCAGCACGTTAAGGTCGTTATGCTCGCGGGCCAGACGTGCCGACGTGGTGTCGCCGATGGCCGCCGCTCTGATGCCAGCGACCTTGTTCGCCGCGATCGCCATGCCGATGCCGCTGCCGCAGACCAGCACACCCCGTTCCGCCTGATGGTCGCGCACCGCATGGGCCACCTGTTGCGCGTAGTCGGGATAGTCGACCGAGGCCGTCCCGTGCGTGCCGGCATCGAACACATCGATGCCGCGGGATTCGAGATGCGCCTTCAGGGCGGCTTTCAGGTCGACGCCCGCATGATCGGCCCCCAGAGCAATGCGCATGGCCGGTATTATAGGCGCGCACGGAGGCACCGGCTCGATGTCTACAGTTCACGAATCACGTCGCCGCTTCATGGCGGCCTGCGCCAGCGTCGGTCTCGGGTCGACGCTGGTCCCTGGTGTCCTCTGGGCACGGATGCAGGATGCGGCCACGCAGACCCTGACGCCAGCGATGGTGGCCGAGGCCCTGCGCCTGTCAGGGGTCGACTTGCCGGCGGAAGAGCAGCAGGCCCTGGTGGAGTCGGCGAATCGGAACCTCACGCAGTTCCGCGAGTTGCGCGCCCTCACCATTCCCAATGAGGTGTCGCCGCCGTTCCACTTCAGTCCCCTCGTCCCCGGGCTGAAGGTCGACCGTACACGGGTGCCGTTTGCCATGAGCCCGGCCCCGCGCGTCCGCCGGCCCGCATCGCTCGAGGATGTCGCGTTCTGGCCCGTCCGGCACCTGGCCGAGCTGCTGCGTACGCGCCAGGTGAGCTCGCTCGAACTCACCGAGATGTATCTCGCCCGGCTGCATCGGCACAACGGCACACTCAACAACGTCGTGACCTTCCTCGATGACCTCGGCCGCGCCGAGGCCAGACGAGCCGACGCCGAGATCGCCGCCGGTCGATACAGGGGGCTCCTGCACGGAATCCCGTGGGGCGCGAAGGACATCATTTCCGTGAAGGGCTATCCCACCACGTGGGGGTCCGCCGCGTTCAAGGATCAGCAGTTCGACTACGACGCCACCATCGTCGAACAGCTGCGTGCCGCGGGGGCCGTGCTGATTGCCAAGCTTGCGACAGGAGAACTGGCCGCCGGCGACAACTGGTTCGGCGGACAGACGAAGAGTCCCTGGGACCCGACGCAGGGTTCGAGCGGATCGTCGGCGGGACCGGCCTCGGCCACGGCGGCCGGCGGGGTGGCCTTTGCGATTGGGTCGGAAACCAGTGGATCGATTCTGAGTCCGTCGGCGCGCTGCGGACTGCCGGGCCTGAGGCCCACCTTCGGTCGCACGAGCCGCTACGGCGTCATGGCCCTGTCCTGGACGCAGGATCGGCTCGGCCCCATCTGCCGCTATGCCGAGGACTGCGCGCTGGTGCTGCAGGCCATCTGCCGGCCCGACGACCGTGACATGAGCATGATCGACCTGCCGTTCAACTGGACGGGCGGACTCGACATCGCGAAGCTGCGCGTCGGTATCATCCAGTCGTCGTTCGACGAACTGACGGCCCCGGCGGCGAAGGCCAACGCGGCGCAGATGCTCGACACGTTCCGGCGCATTGGCGTCAGGCAGTTCATTCCCGTTGAGGTCCCCGACATCTATGCCAACACCAGCGCGATCACGGTCGAGTCTGCCGTGTTCTTCGACGACGTGGTGCGGGCGGGACGGCTGGCGACGACGCGCCGTGGCGGTGGTATGTCGAATGGACGCGTGGTGCCCGCGGTCGAATACCTGCGGTCGCAGCGGGCGCGCATGATGATGATGGAGGCGCTGGCGAAGGCGACCGCGCACGTGGATGTGTATCTCATGGGGTCGAACAGTACCGGCACGGGCGGAGGCGGTCCCCGTCCCGCGGCCGAAGGGGCTCCGCGTCCACAGCCACAGCCTGCGCGTCCGCAGCCGCCGTCGCAACGCCACTTCAACATGGCGAATCTCGCGGGCTACCCGGCGCTCAATCTGCCCAATGGCTTCGCCGAGACCGGCACACCCACCAGTGCCACGATCTACGCGCAGCCGTTCCGCGAGCGGGAAATTCTCGCCCTCGGTAAGGCCTATCAGGATGCGGCGCGCTGGCACGAGCGCACGCCGGCGGCCCTGAAGGGATAACCGACGGCTGCGACGGATGGAAGCGACGTGACGGGACTCGGTGACACGACCCGGAACGGGTCGGGTCACCAGTCATCCGGCGTGTGAGCGCGTCAGGCGGCGGTGTGTGGCGAACGACCTGTCCCGGGTAGGAACACCCAGGTGAGGCCCGCCAGCAGGAAGGCGGCCCCGGCGACGGCAAACGCGGCGCCGAATCCGCGGGTGCCTGCCAGCTCGCCCACCACGAAGGGGGCCGCAGCACTGGCGACGCGGCCCAGGTTGTAGCAGAGGCCGGCGGCCGTCGCACGCACTTCCGAGGGGAACAGGTCGGCGATGACCGCCCCGAACCCGCTGAAGTGTCCCGTGCCGAAAAAGGCGACGAGCGGACCCAGCATCAGCAGCAGCAGCGGTGTGCGCACCTGCCCATACAGCGGCAGCAGCACCGCGGCCGTCAGCACAAACAGCACATACGTGCGTTTGCGCCCGGCCGTGTCGGCGAGATACCCGAAACTGACGTAGCCCAGCCACATGCCGACCTGCATGGCGATGACGAACCACGACATGGCCGACGAACTCAGGCCGATGCCTCCGCGCGACTCGGGAAGGTTCAGATATGCCGGCACCCACAGGTTGAGGCCCCACCATCCGAACAGCGTGCAGGCATTCATGACGGTGAGCAGCACCGTCAGCCGGCCCCGACCCTCTGCGAACAGGTGCGCGAGGCGTCCCCGTGCCTCCGGCAGCGTGCGCTGCCACTCGGCCGGCTCTTCCACACGATGACGAATCCACAGGGTAAGCAGCGCGGGAATCACCCCCACAAAGAACACGCCGCGCCAGCCCCAGGACGGCATCACGAGCAGATTCACGAGGGCAGCCAGGGCATAGCCAATAGCCCAGGCGCTCTGCACGAAGGCCAGCGCCTTGCCGC